>CAYTNI010000497.1:0-2471 GCA_964439115.1 uncultured Saprospiraceae bacterium | reverse complement strand
TATCCATTATACTGGCGAGGTCGTCGTTAGTCACTACTTTTTCAGGTACGTAGTAACCGATACCGGCAATTTTAGTACGGGTCATGGCAAATGTTTTATTTGATAATTTTGTATCGGGCCATCTGCGGGCAAAAATAAGTAAAATATGAGAAGGGGTATATATGAAATGCCTGTTAATAGCGGATAAGTCAGGCGCTAAAGGTTGAAACTGCTGAAATTATTCTAAAAGGCCCTACATTTGTATTGCAAAACCAGATATGCCATGAAGTACTATGCAGTTTTTGGATTATTGATTTTTCTTGTTGTTTCAGTAAATGCTTTACATGCTGCGGTATCTGTGCAACAGGTTCGCGGGAGCAAAACGGCCTATTCCGGCCAACCATCTTTACTCGTCAGCCCGGAGGAGGTGCGCGAACTTGACCTAAGGGTCTATGAAAAGGCTACCGGCAAAAAGATGTCCTGGATGGAGCGCACCTTGTTCAAGGTTGCCCGAAAAAAAGTAGCCAGGGACATGGAGCGATTTAGTGCTTCCCAGGATCTGGATACCGACACCATGGGCTTCTGGTCGGCGGTAGCGGGTATTGGAGGTTTTCTGATTATCTGGATACCCATCATCCGGCTGATAGGTTTTCTGCTGGCCATTGCCGGGCTTGTACTCGGCATTCTTTCCATCACGCGAGAGGAAGTAGGTGTCATGAATCTTCTCGGTATCATCTTTGGCGCGGCAGCCATGCTGATATTTCTATAATTTTCAAGTCTGTTTTGATTTGTGCTGTATTTGCTCGATGATAGGGGTTTTGTCTAACCTGCTGCGCAGCCAATACAGTACGAGTTCGTCCAGTCCCATAGGTGCCCGCCGACCTGGGCCGGCAATGAACTCCTCCAGATATTGCGTCCATGCCCGCAGCAGGTTTTTTTCCTCAGAAGGTGCAGCCTGAGCGAGTTTCCTGGAGAAATCAAGCATGCGATGCTCAAAGCTATCCTCCTTTCCAATGCCGTTTTTGGCAAAAAACCGAGTGGTGGAACGATGTACTGATTCGAGTTCGTCGGGATCGGCATAGGCAAAGGTGGCAGGTAATTGAAGAATCCATGCCCCGGTGCGAATATCTGCCCTGGCACTGGATTTATCTCGTATGATCTTTTGCACCCACTTGACGCAGGATTTAAATCGTCCTTGTATAAATAGTAAAATTGCTACGTTAATAATCAATGCATTACGTGTTCCCGCCTTAATATCATATTTTTCAAGACCTTTTTCCATTTCGTTCACGAATCGGTCTATGCCGTCAGAAACGCCCATATTGATCAGATACATGAGGCGATATACGGCGGATTTTTGGAACAAAAGGCTTTGGGTATGCAAACTGTTAGGTTCTTCTCCTTCGAGTTTATCCAATACCTCAGGAATGAGGTGGTACTGTTCGCGTACTGAAAATGCGTGCAGCAAATTCGAGACATCAATGATGTAAAAATAGAACTCCTCCTGCTTGTATTTGGGGTGGTTATCCCACCAGTCCACCACCTGGCGATAGTATTTAAATACTTCATCGAACTCACCGAGAAGTTGATGGTACATCGCCATACAAAGCAGGTAACGCCAGCGGGCTTTGGCAGAGGCCAATGTGTCTGGAGCGGTGACCAGCATGGGAAAACGGGTTCGTAGTTCTGCTTTTTGAGCTTCGGTTTTCAATTCAAAATACTGCAGAATCTCCAGAAATAATTTGTCGCCTATATCCCTGAACTCAAGTTCCTGGTTGACTGCCTCGATATGACGATCCTTGGCCTTGATCAGATTTTGCAACACATCCCGATAATCCTTTTTACGCATACTTTTGACGAGGTGTCGCTGCTGGACATTGATTTCCAGGAGAGCCAGCTGATCATCCAGCAGTTGTGCCAGCTCCAAAGACTCTTCCAGGCGTCGCTCTGATTGCTCAAAAAGCCCCCTTTCATACAAGAAACGAGCATCGAGCATCCATTCTTTGAGCCTTGCAGAAAGTGACTTTGCGCTGTGATAATCCCGCATACTTCGAAGGATGGCCTCGTAAAGATACGATTTATCAGAGGGGAGACTGGCACCGAATTGCATCCTAAGCGCAGCTTCGTCATACGCCTCCTGGTCGTTGATTACCTGGAACAACTCCAGGTATTTGCTTCCCTTCCTGCCACTTTTCTGGGCATCAAGGGTGAAATAGCGCTTTTCCGACCTGGAAAGCGCTTTAATGAGGTGAAAGAGGTCTTCTTTGGTTTTCAAGACTCCAATTTTGCCCGCAAAATAGGAATTTGCAAAATAATTTACATAAAAATTCAGTCGTGGAAATTCTATCCCTACAACAAGTCATTTTTTATTAAATTTTTTATAAAATTATGATATTCAGCTTATTAGTAAATGTTATTTGATTTTTACAAGCCCATTTTTTACAAAAATCGCCTTTTAGAATCCCCAACTTTTTCAAAAAACTGGTTTTCAC
>CAYTNI010000496.1:0-2480 GCA_964439115.1 uncultured Saprospiraceae bacterium | reverse complement strand
TACGCAGTCGGAATCAAAAAATGACTGGTCCATTCCCTTGATTATCTTACTGTCAAACCCCCTGCCTGCTACGCTCAGCACCAATTGCCCCTGTACTTCGTCGCATGCTCTTACGCACCTATAGCACATGATGCACTTGGAAAGATCAGAAGTCATATACGGATGGCTGGTATCCTTATCCCGCCCAAGGTGATTTTTACCTTCCGGGTAACGCACTTTGCGGATACCCACCTGGGCGGCAACATCCTGAAGTTCACAATTGCCATTCACCTCGCAGGTCAGACAATCGAGGGGGTGGTCAGTCAATACCAACTCAATGATATTTTTACGCAGCTTTTGTACTTTTTCAGAATCCGGATATATCATCAAGCCTTCCTCTATCGGCGTGTGGCAGGAGGCTACTGTTTTAATTCCTCCATTGCCGGGTCGTGCAATGTCCACACTGCATACCCGGCACGCACCAAAAGGCTCCAGGTTTGGGGCATCGCAAAGGGTAGGTACGTAGTTATTGCCTTTATGGCGCTTTAAGAATGCCAGAATGGTTTCTCCCTCCGAGATTTCGTAGGGCTTACCATTGATGAAGGCCGTTTTAGTTTGGATGGCCTGGTCAGTTTTGGTTATGGTCAAAGCGGGCATGGTCAGGAGCTGTTTTAGCTGGATAATTTGGCGTGTTTCAATTGGTTTTTTTATTCCCACAAGGGAGATAACTCTTCTGAGAAATGGGTCAGGGCATTCCTTACCGGCAAAGGGATACCGCCACCAAGTGCACAAAGTGAACCCTGAGCAAGCGTATCTATCAGATCGTTGAACAGGTCGCGGTCAATCTTAAAGTGTTCCAATCTGGCTTTTTGAAGCAGTTCCTTTCCCCTTACAGAGCCAATTCGGCAAGGGAAACACTTGCCACAACTTTCGTGGGCGGTAAACTCGAACAGGTGTTCAAGATAGGCTGCCATGGGATATTCATCAGGAATCCCGATGATCGAGGCGTGACCTAACAGAAAACCCTGCTCCGCAAATGATTCAAAATCCACGCTGAGATTACCGATTTTATCAATCGGTACTATGCCTCCCAAAGGACCGCCGATGTGAAGGGCTTTCACCGGGCGCTTGAAACCGCCCCCAAGACCATAGACCACCTCTGCGAGAGGAGTTCCCATGTCCGTTTCGTATAGCCCGGGACGCACAAAAGAACTATCTAATGACAGGAGTTTCGTTCCGCTGGATTTGGAAGTGCCGATACCTGCAAAAGCCTTTCCGCCCTGCCTGGCAATAAAAAACAGGTTGGCTAATGACTCCACATTGTTAACTACCGTGGGTTTTCCGAAGAGCCCTTCCTGAGCGGGGTAGGGGGGGCGAACCCGTACTTCAGGCCGCTTGCCCTCAATGGATTGCAGCAGTGCAGTTTCCTCCCCGCAAATGTAGGCGCCCTGTGCTTTGATTATCTTGAAATTAAAGCTGAAATCGCTTTTTAACAGTTCATCTCCGGCAAGCCCGCTGGCGTAGAGTTGCTGAACGGCATCCTCAATTATGGTCACAGATTCCGGGTATTCTGCTCTGATATATATGACGCCCTGTTGTGCGCCGCAGGCAAAGCCGGCCAGCCACATGCCAAGAAGTACCGAATGAGGGTGTGCCTCCATCAGGTAGCGATCAGAAAATGCACCTGGGTCGCCCTCATCTGCATTACAGACGATGAATTTCGGTGTTCCGGCAGCTTTCCGACATGCCTCCAGTTTAAAAGCCATGGGGAATCCAGCACCACCCCGACCTCTTAAGCCCGACATTCTTATCTCTGCCAACAGCTTTTCGGAACCTTCCTGAAGCACGCGGGTCAACACAGCTTTGCATATATCAAGGTCGGGCATGGATGTGGTCAGCACTGGGGTGCCAAGGTGATGCACAGCGTACTGATCACTTCCCTCATCGGACGTTTCTTTTACAATGGCTGTTACGGCCTCTGCACTTTTGCCCGAGTAGTTTTGACCATTGTAGTGGAAGGCGCCATTTTCATGACATCGGCCGAGGCAGCACATTTCCCCAATTTCTTCTGGCGCAAATTGGTTTTCCAAAGCCTTCCTAACAGCAGGTTGTGTGCCGGCAACCATGCAGGCGCTTCCGTTACAGACAAAAACCTTTTTGCTCTGGTTTTCTGTTCTGGTAAAATCATAAAAAGAAGCAGCTCCGTATATATTGGCATTGCCCACCAAAAACTCCTCTGCGAGTTGAGCCATCGCTTCCGGCATGTTGCTCTCCTCCGCTGTTCCAAGTTGGGCTATCCGTTCGAATAGGTTATTGGTGAGCCCTTTTCCCTTTCTGCCGGCAAGTGCGCTAAGATTTTTGGACATTGTTGTCGTTTTTCAAAAATGTCATTATTTGGGCATAGATAATAAAAAAATGGGAAGTATCCTAATTTTGTGTCTTAAATCGTTACTTTAGTGGAATATTAGGATGGGGGGTTTATTTGAAAAAACCATGTGAAT
>CAYTNI010000495.1:0-2484 GCA_964439115.1 uncultured Saprospiraceae bacterium | reverse complement strand
GGCAATAAGTCCTGCCAAAAAAAGCATGAAGAAAAACCCTTGACCGCTCAACAAGGCCAGAATCAGAGCCATCAGATTACCTCCCTCCACCATGGCACAGCGGATAATGATTAAGTTGCGGTAATGCTCAAGTTTCTCTGCCATGTCACCATGTGCGGCACCTTCTTTTTTTCGCTGCTCATTGATCCAAAACGCTACCGCGATAGTCGAAAATGTGGTCAAAATTCCAAGTAGTAACCAAGAGTCCTCCGTGGATAAAGAACCTAAACGGCTGGGAATACCTTTCAGGGCTATAACCACAGCGGCAAATACGATTTGCCCCCCAAGGAGAGCGGAAAACAGAATCTGAGAGGAGCGAAATACTTGTGTCATGGATTTTAAAAATTAAACATCTCCAAAATGCAATCAGTTTTGCCATCCGGATGACGGGTATTATCTTTGCGGGCGTTTTGACGAAAACCACAACCAATGCCCAAGGATTCTACTATCCAGTCCATTCTCATTATCGGCAGCGGACCCATCATCATCGGCCAGGCATGTGAATTTGACTACTCCGGTTCCCAAGCTTCCCGGTCTCTTCGGGAGGAAGGTATCACCGTGACCCTGATCAATTCCAACCCGGCTACTATCATGACGGATCCGGTTACTGCAGATCACGTATATCTGTTGCCGCTGACCGTGGAAAGCCTGGTTCAGATTCTCGAAGAAAGGCAAATTGATGCAGTGTTACCCACCATGGGAGGGCAAACAGCCCTGAACCTCGCAATTGAAGCTGACAAACTGGGCATCTGGAAAAAATATGGGGTTCGGCTCATCGGCGTTGATGTGGCTGCCATCGAACTGACCGAAAACAGGGAAGCTTTCAGAAAACACATGATTGATATCGGTCTGAAGGTTGCGCCGTCTTTCATCGCCAATTCCTTCCTGGAGGGAAAAGAGGCAGAACAAAAGATCGGCTATCCCCTGGTTATTCGCCCCTCCTACACCCTTGGCGGTACCGGTGGCGCTTTCGTACATCAACCGGAGGAATTTGACGCCGCACTTCGACGTGGTCTGAGCCTTTCGCCCACCCATGAGGTATTGGTTGAAAAGGCGGTGATAGGCTGGAAGGAGTATGAGTTGGAATTGCTCCGTGATTTTGCCGATAATGTGGTAATTATTTGTGTGGTTGAAAACCTCGATCCCATGGGGATTCATACCGGCGATTCCATTACAGTGGCGCCCGCAATGACCCTTTCAGATACAGCTTATCAGCGTATGCGCAACGAGGCCATTCAGGCCATGCGTTCCTTAGGCAATTTTTCAGGCGGATGTAACATTCAATTTGCTGTGGACCCCGACACGGAGGACATGATTGTCATAGAGATCAATCCACGTGTGTCCCGTTCTTCTGCCCTGGCTAGCAAAGCTACAGGTTACCCCATTGCAAAAATTGCCGCGAAGCTCGCCATCGGGTATCGACTTGACGAACTGCATAACCAAATTACCCGTAACACCTCTGCGTATTTCGAACCTACGCTCGATTACGTCATCGTCAAAATGCCGCGCTGGAATTTCGACAAATTTCCTGGGGCTGACCACCGCCTTGGGCTCCAGATGAAATCCGTCGGGGAGACCATGGGCATCGGTCGCAACTTTCTGGAAGCCTTGCAAAAAGCCTGTCAATCCCTCGAAAACAACAGAACCGGCCTCGGAGCAGATTCCAAAGAGTGGATCCGCACCAGCGATGTCCTCGAGCGTCTTGAACAGGTCAGTGAGGACCGCCTTTTTCGCTTAAAGGACGCCCTTCGCCTCGGAGTACCTGAAAAGACGGTGCAAAAATTGACCAAGATTGACCCTTGGTTCATCCGGCAGATTAAGCGATTGGTCAAAATGGAAGAACGCCTTGAGCGCTATCAGGCTGTGGAGGAAATTTCCGGAGAATTTTTCCGCGAACTAAAAGAGGTTGGTTACTCCGATGCCCAGATTGCCTGGCTTTTACGTATTAGAGAAGAGGAGGTTACCCAACGCCGTAAAGCGCTGGGAATCCGCAGGACTTATAAAATGGTAGATACCTGCGCTGCCGAATTTGAAGCGCAAACTCCTTATTTTTATTCCACATTTGATCGCGAAAACGAGAGTATCCCTTCCGATCGCAAGAAAATCGTCGTGCTCGGTTCAGGACCCAACCGCATCGGCCAGGGCATCGAGTTTGATTACTGCTGCGTACATGGCCTCATCGCCCTCAAGGAAATGGGCTATGAAAGCATCATGATTAATTGCAACCCGGAAACAGTGTCCACCGACTTCGATATCGCCGACAAACTCTATTTTGAACCAGTCTTTTGGGAACATATTGAAGAAATCCTCGATCTGGAAAAACCGGAGGGAGTGATTGTTCAGCTCGGCGGACAAACAGCGCTTAAGCTGGCGGAAACATTCCACAAAAAAGGTATTCCCATCATCGGGACTTCCTTTGAAAATATGGATCTTGCCGAAGACCGC
>CAYTNI010000494.1:0-2485 GCA_964439115.1 uncultured Saprospiraceae bacterium | reverse complement strand
ATTGGTTACTTTTCCTATGTTTTCACCTTTGCGCCGGCTGGAACGCCGTGAAGCTGTTATCGAAGCTGTGTCGGATGTATTTCATGTACGCCGTCGGGCGCACCTCGAGCAATGGGAAGCCCAGGACCGTTTTCTGGAAGGTACCGGTAGTCTGATTCTCGATCATGTACACAAATTGGCTTATGCCTGTATCAGTCCGCGTACGGATGCCGGCCTCATGCGTGAGTACGAAACCATCAGCGGGTATCGCCCGGTGATCTTTCACGCCGACGACGCGGCTGGACAACCCATATACCATACTAATGTAATGATGGCGCTGGGCGAGACTTTCGTGGTAATATGCATGGATTCGGTACGACACGCCGGGGAACGCTCCTATTTAGAGGATTGGTTTCAGCAAACAGGGAAAGAAGTTATTGCCATCTCGCTAGACCAGATGTCGGCCTTTGCAGGCAATATGTTGCAATTGCGAAACACGAAAGGGGAAACCTGTCTGGTGATGTCTGAACAGGCATTCAAAAGCCTTCAAGGTAATCAGGTTGCCGCCATCGAAGCCCATACGCGTATATTGCACACACCATTATATACTATAGAGCGATACGGGGGCGGGAGTGCGCGTTGTATGATGGCCGAAGTGTTTTGCCAGGAGCCTGAATAGGGTATCCAGGCTCCTGAGCAAACGATTTATTTTTTCATTTCCTTGCCCCAGCGGGTGCCGTTTTCATAGCGCACCACAAAGGCATCAGGGAATCCCTTTTTCTGTACCTGCGCCAGTACGCTGAATGCCTCCTCTGCGCTGAAGAAGTTGGCAAGCATCACCCGGGTGAGGCGTTGGTCGGTCACAAATTCTGTGTCCAGGGCTCCTGCCATGTTTTTGACCTTGTCGAAAGCCCTGCTGGAAGGTTTGTACTTTTCCAGGGCTACCAACTGTACTTTGTAGTAAAGGCCTGTGATACGGGGTGCTGAGCTGGTGTATTCCAGGTTGTCGTCGGGGCCGATACCTCTCAGGGTGTAAGGCACTTCACCATCCATGACCTCACCGGGAGCTTTAATTTTGGGTTCCTCCTGTTTGACCTTAATTTTATCTAAGTACATGGCCTTGCCGAAGGTATTGGTGGAGGGGTCAGTAGAGGAAAACTCGTAAGTAGCTTTTTCGTAGCCGGGGCTTTGAATGTCAATTCTGAAGGTGCGGCCGGGTAATATTTCAAAGGTATAAGCTCCGCTTGGGAAATCCTTCACGAGCAGCAGGTTGGATACGCCGCCGGGCAATATCTGAAACAAGGATACCTGTGCGTTTTGCAAAGGCGCACCGGTTTCGCGGTCGTAGGCGGTGGCTTTTACCATTAGGCGGCGGCCGCCAATTTTGAACTCAAAAATATCCTCGTCGTGGGTGGTTTTCTTTTGGCTGCCGAAAGAGCGGTTGGATGCCAAAAAGCCGGAGTAACCGTCTGACTGGAGGCTGAAATAGTAATCATCGGCAGGTGAGTTGATTGGGAATCCGAGGTTTTCGACAGCTTCCCAGGTGGTCTCCATGCCTTTGGAGGAGAATATATCGAGGCCACCCACTGTAGGGTGCCCGTTGGAAGCGAAATAGAGCTTGCCGGAATTGCTGTCGAAGAATGGGGTCATTTCATCACCAGGTGTATTGACGGTACCACCGAGGTTGACCGGGAAGGAAAAATCCGTATCACCGGCGTTGAGATCCCGCGATACATACCAGATATCCAAACCTCCTTTGCCTCCTTCGCGGTTGGAAGAAAAAAACAGGTATTCCATGCCGTTGTAGGTGGCCACTGAAGGCTGGGTAGCAGTCACCCGGTTCATGTTGATGTACTCCGGCAATTGTTTGGGCTGGCTCCAGCTGTTTCCTTCCTTCTTAATGAGATAAATTTCACAGCGGGCAGTAAGAGGCCCCCAGGTTTCCAAACCGCGGCAGATGGTGAAATAAAACCGATTGCCATCCTCAGAGAGGCTCCCGTTGCAGTAGTGGTCGTTCTGAATGGCCGGAAAACCTTCCGGGTTGGTTCCTTTGCTCCATTCTTTGCCCTGGAGGGAAGAGCGGAGAATGCGAGCCTTACCGGTGGCGGAAGAAAAGAAAAGGGTTTCGTCATTGATAAGTACGGGTGCAAATTCGTTCACTTCGGTATTTACCCCACGTCCCAGGTGATACATCTCAGTTTCACGGTTGATTTTGGCGCCCAGCTCCTTACCCAGGTCACAGCCGGCAATTTCCCGGTTTACCAATTCTTCTATGAGCGCCTTGTCAGAACCCGCATATTTGGTCAGGTAATTTTGAAAGGCCCTTTTAGCTTCATCATATCGGCCGTCCTGTTTCAAACTGCCGGCGTATTTAAGGCCTGACATCGGGTATTCCGTGTTATCGTCTTTGATATAGCTGAAATATTCAGCCGCCTTTCGGTAATCGCGAATGGTATAGTAGGTTTGGGCTGCTTTGTAAGCCAGGTCTTTGTTTTTGTGTTTCTTT
>CAYTNI010000493.1:216-2491 GCA_964439115.1 uncultured Saprospiraceae bacterium | reverse complement strand
AAAGAAAATTTTACTGTATTAGCATGTTGCCCTTTAAGCCGGAACCGCTCATCGGCACGCATACCTACTACCCAACAAATCTCTAAACTTGCGGTTTCGAGAATCCATACTTTTCGTTTTTGCCAGGGGGATAATCCTGCATCACTGAACAAGTCCTGAATTTTTTTGCGTTTACCCCCCATCCCCAAGGGCTGAAACCAATCTCCCTGATTCCAGCGCCGAAGCCTCAAAGGCCAATCCAGCCTGTCCGCATCCAACCAGGCTATTTCAGTATTGTGCGGAAATTTTTCTGGTGCGGCAAGGCCGTATTGAATAACCAACTCGCCCTCGGATGTGCAAAAATAGTCCGTTCCCTTTGAAATTTCAAATACTTGTTCCCCATCAGAAGTTTCTGAAAAAATCCATGCTTTATCTCGATGCAGTTGCATGTGATATCTCCGACCAATAAATGAGGCCCCGGAAGGTGCCCGGCTCGGATTGATTACAGCCGCTGCCTGTTCAGGTGTAAAACCCCAATGCCGTATCAACTCATAAAGTACTGTAGCGGCGGCTGGGTAGTTACGAAGCAATTGAATATCCAAGACCATCAGGTCATCAGTTTTCTTAACCATTACCTTTTTAGCAATTGTGTCCACGGCAAATAGGTACAGCGCCTCTGCATCGAGGAAACGCTGCTGATTGGCAGCCATGGTATTTTCTAATTCTGGATTAATACCCAACAGGGCGGGAATCACCTCAGATCGAATCCGATTGCGGGCGTATTTGGCCTCCAAATTGGATGCGTCCAGCCTCCAGTGGAGCTTTTCTTTCTGGGCATACGCTTCCAACGCATTTCGGGTTGCAAATAACAAAGGGCGGATTATGTTTCCCTTCCGGGGCAAAATTCCGTGCAGACCCCTTATGCCGCAACCCTTGGATAAATTGTATATGATTGTCTCCGTCATATCATTGAGATGATGCGCGACGGCGATGAAGCCATATCCATGGCACCTGCGCATTTCCTCAAGCCACTGATAGCGCAATCGGCGGGCGGTCATCTGTACAGATTCTCCCGGAAAGCCGCGCATTTCTGAGGCGGAAAACCTGACGTAAAAAAAGTCAAGCCCATGGCTCGCAGCATAATCCCTTACAAAGGCTTCATCAGCATCAGAGTCCGCACCCCGCAGTCCAAAATTACAATGCGCAATCCCAAACTGCAGACCGGCGGTTAGGAAAAAATGCACCATCGCCATACTGTCAAGTCCTCCACTGACTGCAAGCAGCGTCTTTTCTGCCTTATCGAAACCACAGGCATCATGCAGGAAATCCAGGAATTTTTCTTGCATTGGTGGTTAAATTGAGCATTAAACCTTGGTTTGGAACATTTCTTTTCGGCCATACAAGCTACAGACGGGGCATTTTTTGGGGTCGTGCCCTCTTGCGGGACAATATTCCCTTCCAAAAAAGATGATTTGCAGGTGAAGTTTGTTCCAGGAGCTCTTAGGGAACAGACTTTTCAAATCTTTTTCGGTTTGTTCCACACTTTTTCCATTACTCAAACCCCACCGCCAGGCGAGTCGGTGAATATGAGTATCCACCGGGAAAGCCGGAACACCAAAAGCCTGTGACATCACTACCGAGGCCGTTTTATGTCCCACTCCTGGCAAATCTTCCAGCAAATCAAACGACTCCGGTACCTTGCCATGGTATTTTTCCACCAGGATTTTAGACAGTTGTAGGATGGCCTCAGATTTTCGGGGTGCCAGTCCGCAAGGCCGAATAACTTCGTAAATAGATTCCTGAGGTACGCGAGCCATGTCGTGTGGGTTATCCGCCAGTGCAAAAAGGAAGGGAGTTACTTTATTGACGCGTTCATCAGTGCATTGCGCAGAGAGTAAGACTGCCACCAACAGGGAGTATGGATCCGAATGCGTCAGGGGAATAGGCGTTTCGGGGTACAGGATGTCTAACATTGCCGCAATGGCTTTTGCTTTGGCTTGCTTAGTCATTGCAGTAGTCCTTTTGATTAAGAAAACGAAAATTCTCCGTAGGGAGTTTTCAGAAAAACCTCTGGATGTGCTGCTGCTTCCACAAATCCAGCAATTCTTGCCTCGATGCCCAATTGATGAGCCAGTGCAATGGCGCGTTCAGCGTGAGCGGCTGGAAGAAAAACTTCCAACCGATGCCCCATATTGAACACCTGGTACATTTCTCTCCAGCTTGTACCGGATTCTTCCTGAATCATGGTGAATAATGGTGGTACCTGGAAAAGGTTATCTTTTACCACGCGCAAGCC
>CAYTNI010000493.1:0-206 GCA_964439115.1 uncultured Saprospiraceae bacterium | reverse complement strand
GCATCGCAAAAAGCGGAGGAACAGGAAAGAGGTTATCCTTCACCACCCGCAAACCGGGCGCAAATTTGATGACTTTGGTCTGGCCACCCCCTGTGCAATGAATCATCCCATGGAGATAAGGGCGCAATTCGAGGAATAGATTTCGGATTAAGGGAAGATAAGTTCTGGTAGGCGAAAGAAGAAGTTGCCCCACATTTATATCATAA
>CAYTNI010000492.1:0-2508 GCA_964439115.1 uncultured Saprospiraceae bacterium | reverse complement strand
AAAGTTAGGGAAAAGAAATCCTTATTGCATACCAGTTTGATCTTCGATAAATACGCACCAAACGTGAAATGGTTCTGATTTTCGACATGAAAAAGTGCTTTATGGGATGCGTGCTTGCACAATTCCGGATATTTGCCCGCACAAAAAGCATACCTTTATATCGAGAACAAATACAATTTTCCTCCATGTACAAACCTGTTTTATCAGTAGTGGTCACAGTCTTTAATGAAGAAGACAATGTCAAACCGCTGCTATCCCAACTCCATGCCGCTTTGGAAGACCTGGACTACGAACTCATCTATGTGGATGACGGTTCCCGCGATGGCACGCTTGCCGTGTTGAAAAGCCAGGCGCATCCCCGGCTGAGGGTTATCGAATTTCGAAAAAATTACGGACAGAGCCTTGCGTTGATGGCGGGTATTGATGCCGCCCGTGGGGAATACATCGCGACCATGGATGGCGATTTACAGAACGACCCTGCCGATATCCCCGAAATGCTTCGCATGGCTAGGGAAGCAGACTGGGACATGGTAGCCGGCAATCGCGCTAACCGGCAGGACAAGGTACTCCTGCGCAAAATACCCTCCGCCATTGCCAATTTGCTCATCAGAAACCTATCCGGAGTGCATCTCAAGGATTACGGCTGTGCCCTGAAGGTGTTCCGGGGAGAGTTGGCCAAAGAGCTGGGGCTTTACGGAGAGCTTCACCGCTTCATACCCGTGTTGGCCAGCCTGGAAGGGGCAAAAATCACGCAGGTGGATGTTCGCCACCACCCTCGCACGGCAGGGCAATCCAAGTACGGCATTAGTCGCACCTTTAAGGTGGTAAGTGACCTTTTGCTGATGTTGTTTTTCAAAAAATATCTCCAAAAGCCGATGCACCTATTTGGAAACATCGGGGTGTTGCTATTTTTTCTCGGCGCCATCATCAATCTTTACCTTGGCATCCTCAAGCTGACGGGGCAGGATATCTGGGGAAAGCCCCTCCTGATCCTGGGTCTGATGCTGGTTATTGGAGGTATCCAGTTTATCACCATCGGTATTGTGGTGGAAATTCAGATGCGCACCTATTTTGAATCGCAGCAAAAGAAGCCTTACCGCATCCGCAAAATTCACCAAAGTACTTCCTGATTATGCCCAAAACTATTGATTTGCGCAAAGGATTGAGCAGTGTGCTGCTCTGGTCGGTGATTTCGGCGGCTTTTATCGGACCGGGCACGGTCACTACTGCCGCGAGGGCGGGGGCCGGCTTTCAGGCCTCCCTGCTCTGGGCATTAGTTTTTGCTACTGCGGCTGCAATGATAGTCCAGGAGGCGGCAGCGCGTATCACCCTGGCCTCCGGCAAGGGCCTGGGAGAAATCATCGCCCTGAAATATGCGGAAAGAGGTCGGCATTTATCCGTAGTGCTGTTTATCGCCGTTGCCTTTGGCTGTGCAGCCTATCAAACCGGCAATATTCTCGGAGCAGTAGCCGGCTTGCAGTTGCTGGTGGATGTACCGGCGCCGCTGCTTGCCACAGCGGTTGCACTTCCTGCCGCGTTATTGTTGTGGAGCGGCCGTCAGGCTTTTATTGCCAGGGTGTTGGGCGGTGTGGTGTTTTTGATGGGTTTTGCATTTATTTATACTGCCTGGAGCAGTAAAATCACCCCAGATGCCCTTTTACAAGGTGCATTGACCCCTTCTGTGCCGGAGGGATCCTTAATTTTGATTACGGGTTTGATAGGTACTACTATTGTGCCCTACAACCTCTTTTTAGCATCCGGTATCGGACAAAACCAGTCGGTGAGAGAGATGCGTACCGGGCTATTCCTGGCAGTGGGCATCGGGGGTATGATTTCCATGGCTGTGCTCATCAGCGCTACCGGGGTGGAAGGCGCTTTCAGCTATGAAGCTGTCGGTCAGGCACTCGGCACAAAGTTGGGTAGTACAGGCCCGGCGTTGTTTGGACTAGGCCTTTTTGCTGCCGGTGCCACCTCCTCTATTACGGCGCCCTTAGCTGCAGCAATTACGGCGCGCAGTTTGCTGGGCACTCGGGCAGGTTGGCGAAATCACCACTTTCATCTGGTTTGGATGGTGGTGCTCTGTGTAGGTTTCATCTTTGGATTGCTGGATGTACGGCCCGTACCGGCCATCATTCTTGCACAGGCTATCAATGGCGTCCTGCTACCCTTGGTTACCGGCTTCTTATTGCTTGCTGTGAATGACCGACGCTTGCTGCCGGCCAATTACACCAACAAAACCTGGACTAACGTACTACTTTTCATCGTTTTTGCCGTGGTTTGTATGCTGGGACTTCAAAACATCTGGAAATCCCTCCTTGCTCTTTTTCCAGGCCTTGATTCGTGGACAAGTATAGCCTGGTGGTGCCAGTTTACGCTGACGGGCGCATTTTCAGCAGCACTGGCATGGGCAATCAGGAGAAAAGTGGATGAAAAAGTGGAAAATCAATAAGTTTTTAGCTAAAAGCATTCCCATCTTTTTAAATTTGGGCGGAATACGCACTATACTTA
>CAYTNI010000491.1:0-2513 GCA_964439115.1 uncultured Saprospiraceae bacterium | reverse complement strand
TGGGCCATTTGGCTGAATGCATGAAGGGCTTTATTCAGATCACCGGTATCAGAATGGAAGTTTCCAAGGTAGCTGTAGAGCAAGGCGAGGTCATAATCCAGGTTATCGAGCAGGGTAACTACTGCTTCCGCATACCGCGCATAAAGGGAGGAGCGAAGGAAGTTATCCTCATGGATTTTTTCCGGTTCCAGAAACTGCGCCAACCCCCTTACCAGTTTAGCGCAGTCAGCCCTCCAGTTGCTGTACTCCCGGCGTATGGCTGCCTGCACCACCGGGCTACACCTGAAGGCTCCTCCTTGTTCTGCATAGTCCAGCCATCCCCTGGTGGCCAAAGCCAGCAGTACCTTGTCCAGGTTTTCCTGCTCAAGCAGAACCTCCAGATCGCTGAATGCAATCTGTTCCGGCGGCAGGGCTGCAAAAGCGGCGAGTACTGCTGTTTCTTCGGGTGCTAATTTGGAGATATTGTACATCGCCCGGATAATCTCCTCTGGGCTTGCTTTTTGCAAATGCTGATAGCGCACCTCCACCGCTTCGGTCATTCCCAACTGCAACAACCCTTTTTCCACATCCCCTACAAGCTCCTTCAATGGATAACGCCTTTTTAGCGGGTTGTTCAATTGGCTAAGATTCTTAGCAAACACCTCCAGTACCAGGGTATTGCCACTTACTGACCAGTAAAGCTTCCGGAAATGGTCCTCGTCAGTGGGCTCAAATGCTTTGTAGTAAGTCTTAAACACCTGGAGCGCAAGATCCTCCGGCAAGGGGGGGATTTCCAGAAAAGCCGCAGTGCCGTATTCGGTGATGCGCGTGGTAAACAGGATGTGAAAGTTGCTGCACCGCTGTAACAGTGGGTAGTAGGTCTCCAGATCCTCCAATTCGTTGGCATTGTCTATGATGAGCAGACAAGGTCTTGGCAGGTTGCTCATTGCGGTAAGCAAGGCTTCGATGCGCAGTGGGATATCGCGCTGCAGAAAGGTTTCGTCTTCAGTCAGTCCAAGGGGGCCGGCCAGTGTAAGTACTGCACTTGCCAGGTTCTGATCGCTGGTGACCCAGGCCACATGGGCATATTCCGCTTTATAGCAATCAAAGTACCTCGCTGCCAGGGAGGTCTTTCCCAGACCGCCCTCCCCATTGAGTAGCAACATATTGCCACCCGGAACAAAGAGCTTGCTGTGGATGAGCTGTAATACGTCATCGCGGCCCAGGAAGAGCTCAGGGACAAGGGATGGGATGGTGAGGATATGATTGAACTTGTACTCCCCCTTGATGAAGGTGTTGAAATTAGCCTGTCCGATTTCCCCGATATTCCATATTTTTTCTCCCCTTTGAAAGAATCCCTTTCCTTTTATACTGTTCCATTTTTCTTCCATTTCCCGGGGCAGGTTTTCAATAGACCCTTGCAGGGCTGAGTGCTTTTGATGGGGCAATGCGCCCCCCACCGCAAGGCTTTCCTGTATTTCCTTTCGGAAAAGGGAATGAAAAAGTTCAAGTTCCTTAGAGATGCTTATGTCGGCTGCCTTTAGTTTATCGCCGATGGCCGTTGAGCTGAGGTAATGGCCTATGGAATTCTCCAGGATGCCCTGATTTTGTTCCCTGGTATGATTTTGAGGAGTGTTGTAATAATCGTAAAAAGCTTGTAGGATGCCGTGCTCCAGAAAAAACTCCAGGATTTCCCGATGTTTCCCCCTTTGGCGCAGTTCTATGAGCGATTCTACATAACGCTCCTCGAAATCGTCCAGGGTACCATTTGTACCTAGTTGCTCCTTTACAGTTTGCAGCAGCTCGCCGTGGGCAAAACCGGTTCTGGCGAAATCAAAAATGGCCGTTTTGCCGAGGTTTTGAGCAAAGTCAACGATTAGCGGATTGATGTTATTCATATAGCATCAGCTAAAGTTGGCGTTATCAATTTTCCCGATGTTGTAAATTTTTTCTGCATGCTGGACCGTACCGGCGGTATGTGAATATCGCTCGAGTTCAGCCTGAGGCTCCCCTTGTCGGGTTTGACCTTCAATCTCCTGCACCAGCTCCAGCAATCCGCTGCGCAACTGGTTTTGAGTGAGGGTAGCTTCATGGTGACTTATGGTACCGAGGCGCACCTGCCTGCTGAGGGCTGCAAAGCGACCGCTTTGAAGAAGTACCTCCTGGAGTGCCGGGCTGCCGTCAAGCAAACCACGCAAGCTTTCCAAAGCCTGGCTGATTTCATCGCGGGCCAGAAGATCGCGTATGGAATCCAGAAAAGATTTTTGTTTCATAAGCCTTATATTTTTGAGTCATCGTAAAAAAGAAACCTGAAACACCATGACAGGATCTTTAGAGTAGAATCCGATGGCTACTTTGGCCTTCCGGACAGGGAAATTGAGTGGCAGGTGGTTAGCATAGCTTCTTGGGCTTGTTTATCAACGGTAAAATTAAATTATTACCGCCTTTCTCGCAATGGTGGGGGATGCTTTTTTTACCGGAGCATAGGTTTTTATCTCGAACGAATAACCCACAGCGATTTTTTCTCTCGCGAA
>CAYTNI010000490.1:0-2527 GCA_964439115.1 uncultured Saprospiraceae bacterium | reverse complement strand
GCGGTTACAAATGATGCACAAAATGATTTAAGGTGCTAATTATTAAATCATTAACATGCCAATATTTCTTATGAAAAAAAGCAAAAAAAGGGGTTGTTTTTTCAGGATATTACCCGGTAGTCATAAGTTTTGGATGGAATGGGGCAATGAGAGGGTAGGGTTTGCAGGGGCTTTTCCGCCCGGTTGGAGGGGTTTTGAGGGAATGCCCGAGCTATCCGGGCAGCGGGGAATATTTACAATTTGGCAAAAAAATCATCGAAGGAGGTCGCAGAGTCTTCTATGTCTAATTTTTGGCGCAGGCGGTGACGCGATACGACGATGCTCCGCTGCGTCTGTCCGGTAATGGTGGCTATTTCTTTTGTATTAAACCCCAATTTGAGAAAGGCGCATAACCGGCGTTCATTGTTGGTGAGTTTGGGGTTAATTGCATGCAGGCGCTCATAAAACCCCTGATGGACCTTTAGGAAGCGGAGTTCAAAATCTTTCCAGGTGATATCCTCTGAAGAAAGATCGATGCCTTTGATGACTTTTTCCAATTCGTATTTGACTTCCTTTTTGGCATGCCGTTTGACTTCCATCAGTCTCTGCCTGATATCCAGCATTTGTTCCTTTTGCTGGAGGCGATACATCAACTCGGTAGCTAACTGCTTGTCTTTATTTTCCAGTTCCGTCCCCAGTACGGCCATTTCTTCAAGGGTCTGCGTAGATTGTTGTTCGAGGGCTAATTTTTCGGCCTGGACCTTTTGTTGCCTTTTCTTTAAACCCACAATGGCTCCTGCACTTCCAATACCCAGTAGGAGCAACAGGGAGATTAGCAGATACTGACGAAACCTGCTTTTTTGGTCCATATCTGCCATTGCTTTTTCCATTTGATTCACCTTGGCGAGCATTTGGATACTGGTAGCCTTTGAGGCTGCATCCGGTTTTTGCATGGCTTCTTTGGCCTTGTCACCCTTGTGCCTGTATTCCAGTGCGAGGTCGGGCTCGCCTGCTTGTTCGTAAAGGGCGGCGAGTTTGGAAGCAGCCTCGGCCACCAGGATAAAATTGCCTAGGCGTTCGCCTGCATCAAAACAATTCTGGAAAGCCTGCGTCGCATTTTTGGTATCGCCCAAGCCGACATAAGCGTTGCCGAGGTAGAAATCAATGGAAGCCTCCATGACCTCATCATTTAAACTTTTGCAGAGCTCTTTGGTAATAATACCCCGTTTCACAGCATCCTGATACTTGCCAATTTTGATAAACAGGTTAATCTCCGCTGTGGAGATACGCAACTGTAATGGATTAGGCAGTGGAATATTCATGGCTATCTGGCGAATGCGCTGCAGGTATCCCTCCGCTTCGAAGAGGGAATCCCTGAATTGTGCCATATAATTGAGATTGAGGAGCATACCGGGAATGAACTCTTTGATGAACATGGAATCCTTCTCCGCCGCCCAGAACTGTTCGTATTCATTCAGTAGGGTGCGCATTTCCTGATAAACTGTCTCGTCGAATTTACCGCCCACTGTCATGTTGAACCCTGCTATGTTGTGGCGGACCTTGAGCTGGTTTTTGCGATTACCGGATTTCAGGGCACGTTCGTAAGCTGCCTGGTAGTAATACATGGCTTTGTCGTAGGCACCGTTCAGTTGCAGTATGTTTCCTGCCCTGGCCAGTGCCTGGTCTATCTCTGCATCTGCGCCTGCCCTTTGGGCACGCGAAAGAGCGGTTAAAGTTAGTGCGATGGCCTGCGTGGGGTCATTTTGAATCAATTCCTTGGAGGTTTGCAGGAGCAGGTTTATTCTGGCTGTTTCATCGGGCAGTTCGTTCAATTTTTGCTGGATGGCAGGGGGTATTTCGGATTCAATGTGTTGTGCCTGAATGGATGAACTGCACCCAGCCCACCAAAATATTGTCAAACACCATCCACATAATGAAATTTGCCACTTTGCCATACGGAGCTATGGGATTTTGCTAATTACACCACCGGACACCCTGCTGATTTATGATGGTTACAAAAGTATCAAGAAACTGCTAAAGTGGTTTACCACATGACGGATTTACGTCATATTCAGGGCAATTTCAGGCAATTTTTCCCGTTGGGAAGTCTAAAATGGCATTAAGCGCCTCCGAATCGGCAACTCCACACCGAGTACATAGTTTACCAGGCAGGATGCCCCCACAAAAGCCTTTTTTATACAGGATATTCCACCCGGACCCCAGGGGAGCGGGGTTGCTACCGGCTGTAGTGCGGCCTGGGGAAATTGGCGGCGGAAGGGGAGGGGAGAGATGGCTCATTCGACGACACCTAAGTAATCTCCTCCTTCAAGCTGCGACCCTTCCACGAAGATAGTTTTTTGAAAGCCAATCACAACACATGGCGGCTAACGGTTGGCGCCTTTGCGAAGAAGCGAATTTTTAGCACAAAAGTTCATTTGAAGCACTGCACTTGAACCCACCACAAAACTGTTTTTGTATAATTCACCGTCAAAGTCGCCCGAATGGCTGTATCGGTCATACGTTTGAAAATACTTCTTAGCAAACTCAA
>CAYTNI010000489.1:2179-2533 GCA_964439115.1 uncultured Saprospiraceae bacterium | reverse complement strand
GATATTGGTACCGGAAGCGGATGTATCGCCATATCTCTTAAACAAAAAAGAGCCCAATGGGAAGTGTGGGCGATTGACAAGAGCACGAACGCCATTTCGCTCTGCGATGAAAACGGAGCGATTCTTCACAGTCCGGTAAAAACTATTGTGTGTGATATCCTGGAACAAACGTTAGGGCCAGAATGGCCAAAATTTGATATCATTGTCAGCAATCCCCCCTATATACCTCCCTCTGAAAAGTCAAAAATGAGCAGACAGGTGGTGGATTATGAACCCTATGCCGCCCTCTTTGTGCCGGTTTACACCCTCACCGGCTGGTTCGAAAGCTACCCGCTTTTTTTCTTTCTGCTCAGC
>CAYTNI010000489.1:0-2169 GCA_964439115.1 uncultured Saprospiraceae bacterium | reverse complement strand
AAAGCGATTGCATCGTTTGCATCCGGGCACCTAAATACGAGTGGGGTGGTGTTTTTTGAGATTAACGAATTTCATGCTGAGGAATTGACAAAAATTCTTCGTAGATGGTTTGGCACAGTGGAAATCCGAAGGGATATGCAAGGTAAGTTACGTATGGTTAAAGCCAGTCATTGCGTTAATTGAAAATTAATTTTGGCATCAAATGAAAACTTCGGTCAAAAATTTTTTAGCCTCTGGTTTCATTTTATAACTTTGCAGCTGAGAGTTGAATCTTTCCCCCGAAGAGATTCCGAAATGAGCTTTAGTAGGAGTGCTATGGACATACCGTTTCACGGCTGTCATCATGTTCTTTAACCATAACACTTCCATTATGAAACCAAAAAGTTCCATTCTCCACCTTTTCAGGTTGTCGCTTCCGGCTCTTTTGATGACTGGATTTTCTTTTGGCATTTCGGCTCAAAATCCTTGTACTGAGCTTTTTTTCTCAGAATATCTTGAGGGATCAAGCGGTAATAACAAGTGCGTGGAAATCTACAACCCCACATCGGCGGCTATTGATCTGGCGGCTGAAGGATATAAAGTGTTGGTTTACTCTAATGGGAATTCCAACCCCAATACGCCGATAAGTCTATCAGGAACTATTGCACCTTATGGAGTTTATCTGCTTTGCAACAACCAATCCAATACCACCATCCTTGGGCTTGCCAATCAGGTATCCAGCAGTTTGTCCCACAATGGTGACGATGCCATCGCCCTCGTGAAAGGTGCCAATAACACCCCTGTGGATATTTTTGGAAGGATTGGAAATGATCCTGGCTCCAGTTGGAGTGCTGGGAGTTTATCCACTGCCAACCAAATTCTTCGTCGTTCTTCCAGTGTGAGCAGTGGCATAACTACCAGCCCTACGGGCACAGGCTCGGGAGCTTTCACTACTTTGGCTACGGAGTGGGAAAGTTATTCAGATACTGATTACACAGGTTTCGGAAGCCATACTTCTACGCCCTGTACCCCTCAGACCTCTTGCGTGATCAACACTCTGACCATAGAAGATATTTCTTCCTGTAATGATAATGGTACTGCGCTCAGCACCGCAGACGATTTTTTTACGGGGAATATCGTGGTAACTTATGCTGGTAAGCCGTCCACCGGGACATTGGATATTGGAGGAGGAGCCAGCCTATCCATTCCAGTAGGACAGCTTGGTGGCTCATCTTACACTTTTTCGGGTGTGGTTTTTGCCTCCAATGGCGGAAATATCGTACTCACGGCATCTTTCTCAGATGAAGGAGCCTGTACGTTCACCAATTTGAGCGCAGGTACAGCTCCCTCGCCCTGTTCGGTAATTCCTCCCTGTTCCTTGCCCTTCTTTTCAGAATATGTAGAGGGAAGCGGAAACAACAAGTGCCTGGAAATCTATAATCCTTCCGGTGCGCCCCTGGATCTTGGATCTGGTAACTATCGGGTGCGCTTTTTCTTCAATGGCAGTACCTCTGCCGGCCTTACCATCAACCTTAGTGGCGTAATTCCCGCGGGTGGCACTCACGTGGTATGTACACCATCGGCTGCTGCGGAATTCCTTGCCTATGCTAACCAGTCTGTGGGTAACAGTTGGTTTAATGGCGATGATGCAATTGCTCTGGAGAATGCTGATGGTTTTATAGATGTAATAGGTCAGATTGGTGTTGACCCAGGTACGGCATGGTTCAATTCAGGCGTCAGCACCCTTGACCAAACGCTTCGTCGTATGCCACATGTCACATCAGGCGATAATGACGGTAGCAATCCCTTCAACCCTGCGGAACAATGGATGTCGGCGCCCCAGAACACGAGCCGCACACTTGGATACCATTCTTCCTCCTGTCAGGTAGGGCAGCCTGATGGCTGGGCTTTTGCCAACCCAGGCTGTAATAACGGGGGCTCCACCACTTTTTCCGGCAGTTCAGCAACACAGACCTCCTCTTGTAATAACCCAACACCCGGGAGTGAGGATTTGACTTTTGCTTTCAGTGAGTTGTGTGGCAATGGTGAGATTACAGCCCAAATCAGCAGTGTTTCAGGATTGGGTTTTGCCGGACTGATGATGCGGGAAACGGCTTCTCCTGCGTCCAAGTACGTGTGGATGTTTCTACGAAACAACAACCTGGCTTTCTGGTCCATTCGCAACCACAC
>CAYTNI010000488.1:0-2544 GCA_964439115.1 uncultured Saprospiraceae bacterium | reverse complement strand
AGGCGGTTACGGCACAGTTTGCCACAATGACCTCTCTTCGCGAAAGCGATTCCGAGTTTTTTAACAATCGCGATTATCAAATCGCATCTTTTGTGGTAGAACAGGAGTTTAGTTGGCTCTATTCATCCCAATTCCGCCTGAGTACCCGGTACAAATTTCAGACCGATGACAATATATTGCGCGAAGATGGAGAATTTGCCCGACGGCATGACCTAAGCATCGAATCCCTGTATAATAAAGCAGGCGGCTGGGCATTGCGCAACCGCCTGACTTTTGCAGATATTCAATTTCAGGGCGCCACCAATTCTCCCGTGGGCTTTGCGATCCTCAACGGCCTTCAGCGTGGCAAAAACTGGCTCTGGAGTGCCGGCTTTGACCGCCAGGTTGCAAAAAATCTCCAGATTGGCATCAGTTACGAGGGTCGCCGAACAGGTTCGGGGCGAGTCATCCATCTTGGCCGTGCCAGCGTTGGCGCAGTATTTTAATTCTGGCTTATTCCGCAGGATTCATCATCTTACCTAAAAATAAAATATTGCCGGCCTGATTTTCACGAATGGCAAAGAGGAAGGGCTTATCCAATACAACGACGGGATAAACAGGCACAGAAGTAACGCCAATGCCAATGGAAGTTACAGCCGCGGCCTTTGAGCCCTTTTCATCTACCTCTATAAAAGCTTTGTGCTTTACCTCGTCAATATACAAATCGGCATTGGCAATGCCGGTAAAATTGGCACCCCCAGGAATAAATGCCTCCTGAATACCCAAATCCCTAAGCACGGTATTCAGCGTTTTCTCCCATTTCATCTCAAACTTAGGCATTTTGAGCTCCATTTCCTGAACTTCGAGATTGGCCACCATTTGTTGCCAGGTACTCGCATCAAGCTGGGCAACCATATCAGCTACAGTAAGATTGCCCCTAGGTACAAGTAGGGTCATGGAAAATACCGAGTCACCATAGGGAAGATCCACCACGTAGTAATTGTCGGTAGTATAAAGCGGGAGCTTTTTGGTTTCTCCAAACTGCATCATGTCCACGGTAGTCTGGCTGTTGTTAATTTTGTAAAACGGCGCCTCGGCAGTGAGCTCTTCTTTGAACTGGTGTGTCCAATCGCCCTTGAAGTAGATGGCATTCAAAATATACATTACCGCATTGTCGGGAATTTGCTCCAAAATTTTGGGAATCAACCCGTCAGTTTTTTGATTAACCCATCCGTTAATGGCCGGAAGCGCATTAGGACTGCGGAAGTCCACTGAAAACACTTCGCTGAGATAATACTGGTTATTAACCTCGAGGAAAGGAGGCTTGACGGCAAATCCCTGGCGGTACCAAATGGAATTAGCCATACGGAGTTTCACCTCGTTGTCGAGCGCAGGCAGCGTTTGGAGCATCACCTTGTAGGCATCATTGATTTCCTGAATGGAAAATCCTTGCAGCTTAAGTGTCTCCTGGATTTCTGATGCTGTAGCACCTTGAGCGCCCTGTAAAGCCATGGCAAGTGCTGTGGCAATACTGGATGGCGAAATAAACAGGTTGTCGGATGGCTCCCGCTGATGGAGGTTCTTAAAAAGCTCGAATCCGAATTGATTGTTGGCCGTACTCAATGCGCAAACATCTGGGGTTTCTACGCAGTTGAAAGTTTGCTCAGGAATGTTTTCCTGTGTTTCACAATGCCAATTGATGACGCTAAAAAAAAGTGCAGCAATAAAAAGATTTGCCCTCTTCATGGTTTTCGTATTTGGTTTACTCTATTAGACGTCTGTTTGCTCTGAAAAGTTAGGTCTCCAAGGCATTTTTCAGGTAAAAAAACGAACAAGGGTGCCAAATGGGACATTTAGATTATTTTTGGAGGACTAATCCGCAATTGCTCACAAAATTTGGCATGTACCATGAAAAGAACCCTTATTTACCCCTGGTTGCTTTTGATTTTTCCAGTCTTTTTAATCGCACAGTCTAACCCGCGTACTTTTCAGGGCAAGGTAGTGTCCGTGGCCGATGGGGATACCTTCACGGTGCTGTGGAACCAGAACCAGATCCGGGTTCGGCTGGAAGGTATTGATTGCCCGGAAAAGGGGCAGCCGTTTGGGAATAATGCCCGCCAGGCAGTTTCCGGCCTCGTCTTCGGGAAATTCGTCAAGGTGGAAGAGCAGAGCAAAGACCGCTACAAGCGCAGCATTGCGAGGGTTTATCTGCCTGATGGCCGTTTGGTAAATGCAGAGATGCTCCGCATGGGTATGGCATGGCATTACAAAAAATACTCCAGTGATGCGAATTATGCCCGACTGGAGCAGCAGGCACGTCGTGCAGGTATCGGTCTTTGGTCAGGTACAAACCCCATCGCACCCTGGGTCTGGCGAAGCAATAAATAGCGAACTTGCTATTGGGTCTCGGCAGGGAAAAATAACTCGGCGGCAATGAAATCGGCCAGTAATTTACCAGACTTGCTGATGTGATAGCCATAGTCGGTTTCCAACACCAGGCCTTGCTCCATAAAAGGTACAACGGTTTCCTGGAAATATCCATAAAATATGGACCCAAATGTGGAT
>CAYTNI010000487.1:0-2551 GCA_964439115.1 uncultured Saprospiraceae bacterium | reverse complement strand
TTGTCATGGATGAGCTGGCTTCCGTCGGGCAATGGCTTTACCTTGACAGCTAACCCGCTGGAAAGTTCCATTTCACGGGTATTGACTGCGGAGAGGATCATCATAACCAGGAGAATACCGCCGACAAGCCAGCCGATTTTCGCTGATGATGTCATTAGTTTTTTCACATTCATGACGCCTGGTTTTTTAGGGTTTCAGCAGAGAGCCATTGACGGATGGGTTCTACCAGCGTATCAATATCTCCTGCGCCCAGGGTGAGTAAAACTTCAACATGCAGGGTTTTCAAGCGTTCCAGCACCTCTGATTTGGAGACCAGGACAAGATTTTTGTGGGTCATTTGATTAACAATGGTATCCCGGGTCACCCCTGGAATAGGTTGTTCCCTTGCCGGGTAAATATCCAGCAAAATGATCTCATCGAGCAAATCCAATGCTTTGGCAAATCCGGGGGCGAAGTCTCGGGTACGCGAGTACAGATGAGGCTGGAAGATGCCGGTGAGCTTTTTCCCGGGGAAGAATTCCCTGGCCGCACCAATGACAGCTTCCAGTTCGGATGGATGGTGTGCATAGTCATCCACATAGACAACATTCGAATCCTTGTGGATAATTTCGAATCGGCGCTGGATACCCGCGAAGGAGGCGAGGCCCTTTCGGATGCCATCTTCCTGAACACCGGCCTTGCGGGCGGCAGTGATGGCAGCGACGGCATTTTCGACATTGTGACGGCCTGGAATAGCGAGTTGCAGATTTTTCCAAAGAAGGTCATCGGCGCGGTAGTCGAAGGTAAAGAATCCATCTTCCACTCTGACCTGCTCGGCGCGAACGGCACCATCTTCGATACCGAAGGTTGAAACGCCAGGGAAATAGTGCCCCCAGCGGTGTTGAACAAACAGTAGTCCGCCCGGCTTAAGTCGGGCAGCAAAGGCCTTGTAACCGGTTTCCACAACACTATCTGCATCTCCGTAAATATCGAGGTGATCGGCATCCATAGAGAGAATCACCGCGACATCGGGATTGAGTTGCAAAAAAGAGCGATCATACTCATCGGCTTCTACTACCACCCATTCGGAAGTACCGCCCACGTAATTGGATCCAAAGTTGCGTACAATTCCCCCCAGGAAGGCGTTGCAATCAACGCCACCGGATTTCAGGAGCCATGTAGTTAGGGATGAGGTGGTAGTTTTGCCGTGTGTACCGGCGATGGCGATGGTTTTCATACCCCGGCTAATGATACCGAGCACCTCAGCTCGCTTTTTCAATGGAATGCCTCTGGATTTCAGTGTTTGGAGTTCACGGAGATCGGCAGGAATGGCTGGGGTAAAAACGGCTAGATCCACATCGTACGGAATGTACTCCGGGGTATCTTCGTAGTGGATAGCCATGCCTTCCTTTACGAGGTTACGGGTAAGCGCTGTTTCCTTTTTATCGTAACCGGTTACGCGGACGCCTCGCTGCCGGAAATAGCGGGCCAGCGCACTCATGCCAATACCGCCGATGCCGACGAAATAAATACTCCGGATTTGATGAAGGTTTTCGGGATTACGAGGCTCTGAAAGGGCAAAGCCGGGGATAAGGGCGAGAACTTCGCGAGCAATATCTTCAGCAGCGTTTGGCAGAGCCAGCCTTTGGATATTTTGAGAAAGCGATTGCCGTCGTGGGTCATTTTGCAGCAGCTCCAGCGCCTCTGGTATCATTCGAGTACCTGCTTCACTATTGGAGATGTAAATGGCGGCTTGCTGTTCGGCAAGTGCCAAAGCGTTTTTGGACTGATGATCTTCGGCTACAAAAGGCGAGGGTATTAAAATAGCGGGTTTGCCGGCCATGCATAGTTCGGAGATGGCGATAGCGCCGGCTCGGCTAACCACGACATCGGCCAGGGCATAGGCCAGATCCATCCGATCAATGAATGGAAGGATCTTCACATTGGGCAGGGCGGCCGTAGCGGTGGCTGCGAAACGATCAAAATGGGTTTTTCCGGCCTGCCAGAGTACCTGAACCCTTGGGTTGGACAACAAGTTGGCGGCAGATGCCTCCATGGCCTCATTTATAGCGAGCGCACCAAGGCTACCGCCCACGATAAGGATGGTGGCCAGATCGGGATTCAGGCCGAAGTGTTGTGCTGCGGCCGCCCTATCAATGGGTTTTTCGAACAGGGTTTTTCGAACCGGATTACCTGTCAGAATGGTTTTGGCTACCGGAAAAAAGCGGTCCATACCGGAGTAGGCCACGCAAATTTTTTGCACTTTGGAGGCAAGGATGCGGTTGGTAACTCCGGCGAAAGCATTTTGTTCCTGAATCAAGGCAGGAATACCCATTTGTGTGGTAACCCGAAGCACGGGGCCTGACGCATAACCACCCACGCCTACTACCACATCCGGCTTGAATTCCCGGATGATTTGGCGCGATTTCCAAATACTGTGGAGCACCTTGAAGGGGAAGAGTAAATTCCTCGCCGACAAGGAACGTTGGAAACCACTAATCCACAAGCCCTTAATGACATAGCCGGCCTGAGGAACTTTTTCCATTTCCAGTTTTCCGAGTGCGCCGACAAA
>CAYTNI010000486.1:224-2559 GCA_964439115.1 uncultured Saprospiraceae bacterium | reverse complement strand
CCGGCGACCTGAACGATGTTGGCCTTCCTTCTACCAACGGCCTGAACCGCTTCCATAAAGACCGTTTCCAACCTTACACCCGGGATCAAGGGTTGGATCACTCCTATATATACAGCCTCCTGGAATATAAAAAGGGCATTCTCTGGATCGGCACCGCCGGGTATGGAGTAAGGGTGATGAGCTATTATCCTCACCAGGTCAGGCAAGTTGGCAAGGAGGTTAGTTTCTACAATATGACCTACCTGCCGGGGGATAGAATCTGGCCGGGGATATTTTATCAGCCCCTATTTTTGGATTTGAGCAAAAATATCTTCACTTCAGGCTCCTGGAACAATATTATGGCTAAAGGAACTGAGATTTATGGCTTGTATTATTCAAAAAATGGGGATCTCTGGGCCATTATCGCTAATTTCAATACCTATTTCCGACTCTTTAAGTACGATGCCAAATCCGGGATTTGTAAGGAAATTCCGACCCCCGTAGAGCTACATTTTCAAAAAGATGTCCCCCTGCGTATTCTGGAGGATCAAAAAGGATTTATCTGGATTGCAGGAAACAATGGCCAGTTACTAAGAGTACATCCCGGGACCCACCAGGTTGAATACTGGAATATGGCCAATTACTTCTCGGGGACACCCCCCCTGGGTATGAGAAGTTACTCCATGCTGGAAACCTCACATCAAATTTGGATTGGCACCTCGGCCGGGTTAATCATGATAAACAATCAAGGAAAAAACCCTTCTTTTGAAGTACTCCATCAAGCAGCTAGCCCCATTGCAGGCATGAAAAGTTTTGAGGTGCTTTCGATTTTGAAGGATCCTCGAAATAACCATCAGCTCTGGCTTGGTACCCGAGGCGGGGGCCTGAGCCAGCTGGACCTGAAAACGCGCCGCGCCAAAACTTTCACCACTAAGGAAGGACTGACAAATAATGTGGTTTATGGGATTCTATCCGATGATTTCGACAGGTTGTGGATGAGTACCAACAAAGGCATCTCCCTGTTCTATCTACAGCAGGAAAAGTTTTCTGCCCTTTTTAAAGAGAACTCCCCCATGGATACAGAATTCAATACCGGCGCTTACCTTCGCCTGCCAGGCGGACAACTTGCTTTTGGAAGCGTGGATGGCCTTTTTCTGATTAAGCCCGGTAAGGAAACCACCCCTCCGGTAGCACCCAGGGTGCTGGTACACCAAATTCAGCTGAATGGCATCGAGTTGGATTTCTCAGACTCCGATATCCTCCAGCTCCAATCTGATCTTTCCTACCGCCTTGAACTCCCACATCAGAAAAATAATATCTCGCTATCATTCTCTGCACTTCCATTTAATTTTCCAAACTCTTTTCAATATCGCTATCGAATCGGCGGAAAGCATGAGGAATGGATTCCTCTCGGCACAAAAAATACCGTATCTCTGGCCGCATTGCCATCCGGGCGGCGCACCGTTGAACTTCAGGCGGCTACATTCAATGCGGATTGGTCAGAATCCATCACCTCCAAAGTGCATATTCAAATTGCACAGCCATGGTATAATACCCCCCTGGCATGGATTTCTTATCTGGCCCTTTTAACAGCCCTTGCCTGGTATATTTTCAGAATTCAAAGAAATCGCCTGCAATTACAATATTCCATTGACCTAAGCAAAAGAGAAGCTACAAAACTCAAGGCCCTCGACGAATTTAAAAACAAAGTCCTGGGCTATTTTTCTCATGAGTTTAAAACACCCTTGACTATCATCCTGGGGCTGACAGACCGTTTAAAAGAAAATCTTCCAGTCAGCGAATTTCCGGCCTTGAAGTCCGGAATTGTTCATCAGACAGACAACATGCTGGAATTGGTCGATCAAATTATGGATATCGTTAAATCCGGTGAAAAAACACTTTCTCTTTCCTGGCGTCAGGGCAACATCAGCCGATACATTCAATACCTCACGGAATCCTTTCGGCCACTGGCTGAAATGCGCCAGATAGACCTCCGTTTTTACTCCGCTTCGCCCGATCTGGTTATGGATTTTGACCCGGAACGCATAAAATATATCCTCCACAACCTATTGTCTAATGCCCTTAGGCATACCTCAAGCCAGGGAGAAATCGAAGTTCGGCTCGATTATTTTTCCGAAGACACCTTCCTGCTTCAGGTAACAGATAACGGAGAAGGCATAGCAGCCCAGGAACTTCCAAGACTTTTTGAACGGCATTTCGTGGGGAGTTCCGATGCTTCAAAAGCGGGTAGATTCGGACTTGGGTTGCCCTTCGTGAAGGATATCGTTCAGCTTCACCACGGTGTTATTGAAGTAGAAAGTACCCTTGGAAAAGGAACCACCTTTTCTATCCGGTT
>CAYTNI010000486.1:0-214 GCA_964439115.1 uncultured Saprospiraceae bacterium | reverse complement strand
GCCGAGATGCACAGCCTTTTGAATTTGACATCGAAAAGGGCGACTCTCCTTTGCCAACTATACAGGAAAATATTACCACTCCCACAGAGGACAACGGAAAACCCATGGTCCTCGTCGTGGAAGACAATCCGGTGATCGCTGACTGGATTGGTACCATCCTCAATCCCAGTTTTCGACTCCTTTTTGCCCCTAATGGAAAAACAGGGTTTGACCT
>CAYTNI010000485.1:714-2559 GCA_964439115.1 uncultured Saprospiraceae bacterium | reverse complement strand
GCCTTTTATTAACGGTCGTAACAGGGTGGGTGAAGCTTTGGTTGTGGGTATTGATCGTGAGGACTTGGACTCTAAAATGGATGAGTTAGAGCACAGATTGGCAATTAGAACCATTTAATACAGGCCTTTTATAATCGTAACCTGAACTTTGTCAGGATTTAAAACTTAGTTTATACTCAATAGCAATTGGAATGCGAAAAATAGGTAATATTGCGCAATGATACAATTGGATCCAGCTAGGCGGAAAGAACTTAAACAGCTTCGGAAGCAATGCCGGGATAGCAAGGTTCATGTAAAGCTCAGCACGATCCTTATGTTGGATGCCCAATATACACCTGCCCAGATTGAAGAATGCCTTGGGGTTGACATAACGACGGTCTATCGCTATGCAAAGGAATTCAATCAGAAGGATATCACAGACTTCCTGACGAGTAACCATGTGGCCTATGCCGGAAAACTCAACGAAAAGCAAGAAAAGGAGTTAGCAAAGGAAGTGGAAGAAAACCTGTACCTGAGTTCAAAGGAAGTGGTAGCCTATATTTTGCGAAAGTTTGGAATACCCTACACGGAAAAAGGCGTGGTAAAACTGCTGCATCGCCTTGGTTTTAGTTACAAAAAGACCAAGCAGGTACCGGCCAAGGCCAAAAGTGAAGAACAACAATCTTTCATCGAAGAGTTTACTGCACTACTGGAAAATGAACCTGACACAGTGGTTTACTTTAACGATGGGGTTCATCCACAGTACAATACCCGTCCAGAGTACGGGTGGATTCGCAAAGGTAAGGAATACGAAATGCCGTCTAATCCTGGCCGGGAGCGAGTGAATATTACCGGAGCGCTTAATGCACGTGACGTTACAGATGTGTTGGCTGTAGAAGGCGATGCGGTGAATGCGCAGACGACCATAGCATTGTGGGAAGAGGCAGAAAAGAAGCATCCAGGCAAGCAAATAACCCATATTTGCGATAATGCACGGTACTATCGGTGTAAGCTTCTCGAGCAATGGCTCAAGGAGCATCCGAATTCAAAAGTGATATATCTTCCGGCCTATTCGCCTAACTTAAACCTGATTGAGCGCCTCTGGAAGTTTATGAAAAAAGAGGTTATCAATTCTTTTTATTACGAAACAAAAGAGGCTTTCCGACAAAGCATTCTCAATTTTTTCAAAAATATCAGCCACTACAAGGGGCCTTTAACAACTCTACTTACACTCAAATTCAGGGTCGTAACGGCTACTTAATTTTTGCATTCCAAAATTACTTGAGTATATTTATCCATATTTATCCAATATAAACCGAACCAACCATCGAAAAAAGCAATAACAACCAAGGTATATCGAATCTGCGAAGTCCGCGTCGCTTATCCGCGTTTTTCGTGCTTGCCCATATCACCCTCCAATTCAATACCCTCCCTCTTCCCCCCGATGCCCTCGGCATTCAGGTAAGATTCGAAAAGCAAGCAGATTTGTCTAACGACGCCCTTTGGAAGGTTCTGAATGACGATTGGCAGCCGGTGCGCAGCAACCTTCGTGAGAGCAGCTATTCCCCATACACCACCTGGTTAAAAATACCCTTGGAAAACCTGCGCCGACGAGGCCATTACGCTTGGTTAGAAATCCCAAACCCTCACATCAACCATCTTCGCTTCTGGATAACCGCCCGGGATTCCTTGTGGTATGCCGGCTCCCTCACGGGCGACAATCACCCTTTTTACACCCGACCATTGCCCTCGCGCGGCTTCTTATTCCCCTTAAACAACCTGCCCGACACAGAAGGCTACTTAGTCATTGCAGCCGATAAGCGCCTTTCCAAGCTTGACCTCCCGCTACATTTTCAGACCGACACC
>CAYTNI010000485.1:0-704 GCA_964439115.1 uncultured Saprospiraceae bacterium | reverse complement strand
GGCTGGGAGGCCATCAGCGGTCAGACCCTCACCGACACCTACCTGGTGAAGCACTTCGATTTGGATCAGAAGTACATCATGTTTTTCTGGGGTTTTGCGGCCTTTCTCTTTTTATTTAACGCCTACCTGTTTCTGAGCACCCGCGATTCCGTTTTTGGCTGGTTTCTGCTCTATCTCCTGTTGATTATCTCTTATGTGGGGATGGATATAGGTCTGTATTTCAAGTCATTGTATCCTAATTACCCTCAGTGGAATGATATCTTGCGACCTGCGTCATTTGCGCTGAGCATCGTGCCCATGCTCCTGTTTTACAATCGAATATTAGATATAGCGGAGCATGCCCCCCGACTGAACCGGTTGAATAAGATCCTAACGGTCATTTATTTTTTCCTGTTTGTTTTAGCGGTAGGTACATCGGCCATTACGGATGACCCCGAAGTACAAGGGTTTTGGTTGCTGGCCAATCGAATTGTTACGCCCATCACGCTGGGGATTATTTTTGCAGAAGCCGTATATTTTTACATCCGTGGTCATTATTTGGCAATTTTTCCATTGTGTTCGCTCGCCGCACTGTTATTTTTCACCCTGTTATACATAGCGCACCAGCAGTTTTACGTAGAGCCTTCCCTTTTTACCACCTACGCCTTGTATTGGGCGCTCTCCGCGGATTCCATATTCATGGGAATGTCGCTCGCATGGAGATT
>CAYTNI010000484.1:0-2567 GCA_964439115.1 uncultured Saprospiraceae bacterium | reverse complement strand
CTGCTAATAAATAATTTTTTATTGATATTTGCGTTTTATAATCCTACAAATACCAAGATATGACAAATGCAAATTCAACCGTCCTTAAATTGATGCACATCCTGTTTTGGATTGCCTTTATTGGCCTTTGTATCAAAACAGGTTCCCTGCTTTTCTCATTCACTGTAAGCCTTTTGGCAAATAATCAAGCGGCCGGCAACCTATTTCCTGCGCTTGACCTTCTCGAGTTGCTCACTTACTCCAAAACTCACTACATTATCATTGTTTCTATCCTCATCCTACTAACAGGAATGAAAGCCTACATTGCCTATCTCGCCGTCAAAGTTTTCATGAAATTCAACCTTCAAAAACCTTTCTCCGTATAATTAACAAATTTTTTCCTAACAATCAGCCATGTCGCACTGGGCACAGGCATACTTGCCATACTGGCAAAAAGCTATGGTCAGGAAATTTCAAAAAATGACGTCTATATCCCAATTGAATGGGGCGGAAGCGAAATCCTGTTCTTCTCCGGAGTAATCTATTTGCTGGCATTGGTCTTTAAAAAAGGTACTGACCTGCAACATGAAAACGATTTAACAGTTTGATTCATGGCAATTGTAGTCAATTTGGACGTCGTAATGGCGAAACGCAAAATGTCGCTTAACGAACTTTCAGACAAAGTCGGCCTGACCTTATCCAACCTTTCCATACTGAAAACAGGAAAGGCAAAAGCGATAAGATTCAGTACTTTGGAAGCCATTTGCGAGGTACTGGATTGCCAACCGGGGGATATTCTGGAATACTCAAATGATGGGCCATCCAATACAGCCTGTCCATAACATATCTTCCCTTCCGGTATTGTATGGCCAATTTTAACGAAACTTTGGGTATGTTCTCTCGGCTGAGCCAATAAAAGCCCGACCTTTAGATGATTTATTGAGTTTCGCACTTTTAAGTTGAAATCACTAATTTGTGATTTATTAGGCCATTCCCCTTCACAGCAACTCCCTGCGCCCATAAATTATTCAAGAAAAAGGTTAGCCGGAAATCTTCGCAAAAGGTAATTCAGCCCACTGGGAAGGGGTAATACACAACAGGCGCTCAGGCCGTAAGACCTGATAATTTCTACTACATCCTGCCTCTGGAATTACCTAAACCGTTTCCCCGCCATTGCCCAGGAACCAATCCGGAAATCCCGTGAAAACAGTAATCACCTGACGTAAAACCGAAGCCCCATATAGGCCTCCCGGCCGCGCGTAGGTCCCCATACAAAGGAGGTGTCAAAATATTGGTCGAATGGATTTTGCCAGTTAAGGATTGGCCGCTCCTGGCGGTAGTCTAGCACATTTTCCAGTCCGGCATACGCTTCGAATTGCTTCCAGTTGCGGGTGACCTGCAAATTCCAGGTGGCAAATAGCGGCGATCGCTCAGGAAGCTGCAGCTCCGCAGGATTATTGCCGGTAAAGGGTAGCCGCTGTGTGCCGTACCCATGACAATTGCTGTCAAAACGCCATTTCTTCCCTTTGGGTGTCCAGGATAAGGCGACCAGCAGACGCCCTCTTGGATTAAAGGGCAATTCGTACTTTTGATCTTGTTCCATGCGATATACCTCCAGATAAATAAAGGAGGTTTTCCATTCCAGCCATTCATTAAAGCGCAGGGAAAATTCAGCCTGTGCACCATTGGAAAGCGAAAGGCCCTCGAAATTGCGAATGATGGCCAATGTAGCATCGCTGTCAAAATCCGGAAAAAATTGATTTTGGAAACGCGTGTGGTAAAAATCAGCGGTAAAATACCCCCTGACGCTACCCCACTCAATATTGCGCACCATATTAATTCCCATATTCCAGGCGCGCTCCGGAGATGGTGTCTCGTCAAAGCGGATTTCCCGGGACCCGGCCAACAGGTTGATATTTTCTGCAAACACATTGACCATACGCCAGCCGCGACCCACAGAGGCGCGTAAAATGGTTTTACTATCGATATCGTATCGAAACATTGCCCTCGGTGTCCAAGCCAAAGGATATTGCGGATGTTTATCGGCTCGTAAGCCAAGAATCAACGAACTTTTCCCCCATTGGAAAAGATTTTCGGCAAAAACCCCGGGAATGATATCTTCTCTTCGGTAAGTACCATCAAAGGTGCGTTGCAGAAAATTGTCCGAAAAGGCAATTTCCTCCTTCAAATCCTGATATCGAAAACTCACCCCTCCTTTAATATCGTGACTCTCCCCCCATTGGTGTTCAAACTGTAGGTTGCTGTAACCACTAAACTGCCTTGATAGATATTGCGTGATACCGAACCAGCTTTCCTGATCATGGAAAAGGGCAGAGGTATTCAATGCCAATCGGCTGCGCTCGTTAAACCGAAAGGCCGTTTTGGCAAAAATCTCAGGCTGCGCAATACGTACAGTTTGACCGTAAGCCCTCGTACTTCCGATATCTTGTTCCGGATCGAAAAAAGTTTGACCTCCAACGCGGCGTTCGTGCAAAACCCTATAGCCGGCAAGGGTACTCCAACCTTGCTCTACCGCATCCCCACAGGTGAACTGCTGCATCCAGGCGTAGCGGCGCAGCCTGGGCAGG
>CAYTNI010000483.1:0-2572 GCA_964439115.1 uncultured Saprospiraceae bacterium | reverse complement strand
CATCTGCAGAAAGTGCGGGGTGCACATAGTTGACCTTGTCCTGCACAAAATCGAGAAGCTGAGGTTCTGTCCAGGTACCTGACTGCAAGGAGGAGGACATCAACTTGCAGAAGGCATCCTCCTTTTTACCTCCGAAACAGCGTGCGAAGACCATTTCTGAGCCAGCCGCGTTAAAAGCAGCCGTACCCTCATTTTCAGGCGAGTTGATACGAGGGTCGAAAGCCTGTGCGGCCGATTCTCCTTCATTGGTGCGGTAGAGGTCGGAGAAAGCCTGGCCGGTCCATAGATAAGTATCGTCTCCGGTTCCGCCGGGTCGGTCAGAAGTAAAGAGGATGGTGCCATCCTGAAGGGGAACTGGTGCGAAGTCAGCAAACCTGGAGTTGAAATCCAGCAACTGAATTTCGTACTCAGGATTTTCGGTATTGCTTTTCCAGGTAGCGGCAATTTCGCAGGCGTTGATATCCCGGCGATACTCATAAGGGCTTCCGATTTCGATACCGAGTTCCTTAAAAGCGGCAATAGCCTCGGGATATTGTTCTGCACTTTTTAATGCAACAGCGTATGCTTTGAGCGCATCTATACCGTATTGGTTGTCATAGGCTATTTTAAACCATCGGATGGACTGGGCATTTTTCTTTAATCGCTGGTAAGAATTCCCAATGAGAAATGCCAGCTTCCCTTTTTCGATACGGGTTTTGCTCTTGTTATAATCTTTTTCAAGAAGGCGGACTGCCTGGGAAAATTGCATGCGTTCATAAGCCATCCGGCCGTCGCGAACCTTCATTTCGGGAGCGCAGGCAAAACCGATGACGGCAAGTATAAAAATGAAAAAGGCATTGCGAACATTCATAGACCACAAGAAACAACCAAAGTGGAAACGCAATGCCTTTTCATTTTGTTTTCAGCTTTAAGCAATGAGAAGTTCCTTGCGCGCTTCTTCGAAGAAAAACCTATCCGCACCGAATGCGGGTTTTAACTCGTCCAGCCAGATTGCATCTTCGTTGAATTCTGCAAAAAAGGGTTTTGCCACCCAGTCGGGGTCTCTTCCCTGCAGAAAACGCATAGTTATCACTTTCTGCCAGCCGTTACCCGTGGGGATTTCACTGGTGCCCAAAACTTGTACTTTTCCAAAATCATGAGACATGCTCGGGCCTCTCACTGTCCTGCAGACCCCGCTTACCTGTTGATAAGCTCCCCTGAAAATCTTCCATGCCTCTACAATAGGCACCGCAAAGTAATGCTGGGCTCCGGTATCTCTTGCGATAAACATGTAATAGGGAATGCAATTCAGATTTACCTGTTCGCGCCACATCCTGGCCCAGATATCCGGATCATCATTGATATATCGCAGCACCGGCGACTGTGTTCTGATTTGAGCGCCAGTAGAACGCACTCTGCGGATTGCCTCCCTGACTTCCGGCGTAGATAGCTCTACAGGGTGATTGAAATGCGCCATGATGGCCAGATTGATGCCCTTTTTAACCACTCTTTCAAACAGACGCATTAATTCGTCGCCTTCCTCCCCTGCCAGAAACTTATAAGGCCAATAGCCCAAAGCCTTTGTGCCAAGGCGAAGCGTTTGAAGGTTAGGAATATTAGCGTCCAACAAGGGGTCAATATGAGCTGCGAGTTTTTTCGTCTTCATCACGAGAGGGTCTCCTCCTGTAAAAAGAATATCAGTGACTTGTGTATTTTTCCTGACATAATCTACCAGCAGTTCAGTTTCTTTCATGGCAAACTTCCATTCTTCGATACCGGTGAATTGAGGCCATCTGAAACAGAAGGTGCAATACGCATGGCAGGTTTGGCCACTACTTGGAAAAAAAAGCACCGTTTCCCGATATTTATGCTGGATACCGGTGAGGCGCTCGCCTTCCAATTCCGGCACGTTGTGTTCCATTTGTCCCGCAGGATGCGGGTTCAATGTTTGTCGGATCTCATAAATAATTCGGCTCAGATTTTCCTTCGGTACGCCTGCCTGAATCGCATTGGCTACCCTTTCAAAATGTTCAGGGAGCAACATGGCCTTTTGGGGAAAAGTAAGAATGAACATCGGATCATTCTGATAGTTATTCCAGTCAATTAAACTCTCGACTACATAGTTGTTGGTTTTGAACGGGAGTACACTTCCTACTACCTGAATGTCGAACTGCTCGGCTTCGCTGAGGTTTGCAATTTCCGGTATCTGACGAAAATTATTGAGTGAATACGCTTTGTATGCTTTCATATTTTCAGTTTTGTTGAAATAATGATCAGAAAGGGTATAGCCAATACCCTTAATCCTGATAAGAATTATTTACTTGTCTGAATTCAGCCGCCATCGGGAATCCGGGCGGAAAAGGAGAAAGAATTTCTCCACTATGATGCATCAACTGTAAAAGTAATACTTTCTTTCAAAAAATTGACCGTTTTTTCAAAAAATTAACATTCTCATACCATAATTGCTTCCTGATTTAGGAATATTCAGCTCAAAGTGCCATCAAAAGATTACACCTGTAATCTGAAAAACAAAAGCCCCCTCCGGATTCTGACTCCGGAGGGGGCTTCCCACGATATCGAGAGAGATTATTTC
>CAYTNI010000482.1:0-2588 GCA_964439115.1 uncultured Saprospiraceae bacterium | reverse complement strand
ATTTCTCCTGCGCGGTTATGGGTAGCCGATAGCTGAGTAGCAACCCCGAAGAACAGGATTAAAAAAAGCAGAAAGGTGGGTTTTTTCGGCATCATCGGCGTCGATTTTGTGGGCATGAGCCAAAAAACATTTGGCTCATGCCTATTACGGGTTAACGTATTTTCGACGCTTGTTGTTTGCCACTTAAGGGCTGAGTATAGGTCAAATATGGATTACCTCGCCGTAAGCCGCAGCCGTTGCCTCCATGACGGCTTCGCTCATGGTGGGGTGCGGGTGTACAGCCTTGATGATTTCATGGCCGGTAGTCTCCAGCTTTCTGGCGGTTACGACTTCGGCAATCATCTCCGTGACGTTGGCGCCAATGAAGTGAGCGCCGAGAAACTCTCCGTATTTGGCGTCGAAAATGACTTTTACGAATCCGTTTTTGGAGCCTGAAGCACTTGCTTTGCCTGAAGCAGAGAAGGGGAATTTCCCAACCTTTAATTCGTAGCCTGCCGCTTTGGCTGCCTGTTCAGTGTAACCTACGGATGCCACCTCTGGGGTGCAATAGGTACAGGAAGGAATATTGTTGTAATCAATAGGTTCGGGGGAGTGGCCGGCTATTTTTTCCACACAAAGGATGCCTTCTGCGCTGGCCACATGCGCCAGTGCCTGAGTGGGCAACACATCGCCTATGGCATAAATGCCGGGCACATTGGTGCGATAGTATTCGTCCACCTTGATAAAACCGCGGTCTGTAGCGATCCCCAACGCCTCTAGTCCAATGTTTTCCGTATTGGGCGTAACGCCTGCTGCGGAGAGGACCAAGTCACATTCAATGATTTTGGTAGCTCCGTCCTTTCGGCTTTTCACAGAAACTTTGCACCCGGCTCCTGAAGTGTCCACGGATTCCACACTGGTATTGGCCATAATTTCAATACCAGCCTTTTGGTAAATTTTGCCCAATTCTTTGGAAACGTCAGGGTCCTCGCGGGGAAGAAGCCCCTGTTCGAGAAATTCCACCACGGTAACTTTGGTGCCGAGGGTGTGGTAGAAATAAGCGAATTCCACACCGATGGCTCCGGCACCAACCACTACCATAGATTTAGGTTGCTTCTCAAGGCTCATGGCCTTTCGGTACTCGATGATTTTTTTGCCGTCAATTTTGAGGTTAGGCAGTTCCTTGGCTCTTCCTCCTGTAGCAATAAGAATATGCGGTGCCGTATATTCCTGTTTGGTGCCCTTGTCGTCGGTGACTTCCACTTTCTTGCCGCGCACCAGGCGACCGGTGCCATTGATGACGGTTATCTTATTTTTGCGAAACAGGAAATTAATGCCCTTGCTCATTCCGTCGGCCACGCCGCGGCTGCGCTTGATAATACCTTCGAAATCGGCCTTGGCATCCTTCACCTGGATACCATAATCAGCCGCATGCTGAATATATTCAAATACCTGGGCGCTCTTCAAAAGGGCTTTCGTGGGAATACAGCCCCAGTTCAGACAAATACCGCCGAGCGACTCGCGCTCCACTACAGCTACGTTCATGCCCAATTGGGATGCACGGATGGCAGCCACATACCCGCCGGGCCCGCTGCCGATAACAATAAGGTCAAAATTCATGATGCTATTGCGTTGTTTATTCGTTAAACCGCCGCAAAGATAGCCCTGTTCGCGAAATTACCCTGCTGAAAAAACAAAAACTCCGCCACCTGACAGCAGCGGAGCTCAACCTAACTTACTGATACTAATTATTCTTGATAGCCGACCAAAGGCAGCACGTGATGTTCCAAAATTTTATTCAAGGGCAATTCGAGCGTGGGTGCTACGAATGAGATGAAGTCGGCCGAAATCGAAACTCAAAGATAAGGGCTTTCCCGGTGTCGCGCCAAAAAATCGGAAAGAATTTTTTTTGATTTGGAAGAATCTGCTCTTTTTTGAATCAAACCAATTATCTGATTTATAGTGTTTTAGATATTAGTGTAAAATTTTTATTGAGCTGAAAATCAAGCTAATGAAGATATTTTACTTTCCACGAAATTCTTGCCTCATGCAGCCAACATACCACGGTTTGAAACGTGTTTTGAAGTATGTCAGTAGATTCTGATGATTAGGAATCAGCGCCGAGTATGAGCACCAGGATTTCCTCCTGATCTCCGGTAATTGTATCCATCTTGACCAATGTGCCGGGTTGAATCTCGCGGGACTCTCCTGGCACCCAATCAGGGGGTAGGGCTTCAATAGCCTGAGCCCATGCGTTGAGGGGTGCCGTTTTCGGATCGAGCGCTGCCAGGCGTTTCAATAAACGGATACTATTTGAAACCCAACCATTATTCGAAAGCTCTAAAGCGCCACGAGTCCATTCAAAACGAAATTCCTGGACGGGTTTTTCACAGCCGCTTTGGATTAGCGTCACCCGGATAGTGCTATCCAGTAAAAACTGCTCCGTGGCAGCATAAGCTGTAGCGGAAAACCCATGTTCGGAGACGCCGGGCATGTCCGCGTGAAAAACAGCCCTGGGTTTGCCGTAGGGACAATCTTCCAGGCGGCTTTGAGTGCGGTCGTGATTACATCCGGCCATTACAGCTGCTATAAAAATATATAATAAAAAA
>CAYTNI010000481.1:0-2588 GCA_964439115.1 uncultured Saprospiraceae bacterium | reverse complement strand
GGGGAGAGCCTGGGGATCGTGGGCCGCAACGGCGTGGGCAAGAGCACGCTGCTGCGCATCATGGCCGGGATCACCGCGCCGGACCGGGGGCGGTTCGTCAACCACGGCGTTTCCACCACCCTGCTCTCCCTGCAGGGCTTTGTGTTCTCGCAGGTTCGGGTTGCAATCAATACAATATATAAGAGAACGTCTGGAGGGGGTATTGTATTTCGCGGAGACTATTTTCCTACTTTGTCTGGGTATTTGCTGGTGTGATCTTAGCATGATGGACTTCAGACACTAATCCGGGTATGGAGCGGTTTACCGGGCTATTCTTCGATTAATCGGTGGGTTGAGACGCAGCAAAAGTCTCCTAAATACAGTTTTTGTAGCTTTTTATTAGTACAAAACCTATTGCGCTGGCGAATCCATTGGATGTCTAAAACTCCATGCGCCATTTAGGCAGGTTGGCACGAATACCGGCGATAAAGTAGGTAATGGTTTCCGATGAGCTCATTGACTCTCTTTTATTGTGTCGGTAAAACAGGCGAAAGTCGGCAAAAATATGGTGTGCTAGCATATAACTACACTCCAGACTTGCGATGGCGCGTGTTGACTCGGCGCCTTGTCCGATGAAATTGCCATAGGTGTTCATATAAGTTTGGTCAGGCGTCAGCGGGTTTCCACCCCAGTTTTGCCCTGGCCGATCTTCACCGGCTTGCATGAGGATAAAGCGCGCTTCGGTCCACCATCGGGGTGCGGGGCGATACTTTGCGATAAAGAGCCCCTCTCTGAAATTGGCTCCGATGGGATGAGCAAGCGGTTGGTTGTGGTGCGTGTAATTGCCGGTGGAGTCGCGGTGCGCATAGGTGTACGGGCGAACGGTATTAAACTCCGCCTGGAGATCGAGATGATCGAGTCCAAAAGCATTGACCCACTTCAAGCCGCCCTGAAAACCAAACTTGTTGGCCCACCACCCTCTATTATCGGTGATAAGTTCCTGAAATTTGAACTCATCGAGTATGACCTGCCCATACACTTGCAGGTTTCGAACAGGGTTCCATCGCCCGTCCAGGCCGATGAGTACATTGTCTGGGCTTCCGGTTGCCTGTTCAACGGCACGGTAAAGAATCATCGGGTTGAGATAGTGGATTGCGAAATGGTTGGGACGGCTAAAAACTACCGTTTCAAAAACGCCGATATGAGCTTTTTTACCCAACTGAAAGCTGAGATAGTGAGCCGCTATATACTTTTTGGGTACCAATACGCCGTCGGGTGTCTGATTGGCCGACCGAATATCCAGCTCGGCAAAAAGATTTTGGTAATGCAGTTTCCACACCTTCCAGTTTAGCCGTAGGAAAGGGTAATTATGTGCAAAATCAGATAGGAGCAGGGAGCGTTGTCCGCTGCCGATGAAATGTCGCCCATAGCCAAATTGAGCGCCTACATGAGGTGTAATACGAAAGCCTAGATAGCTTTGAGCATTGAGGAAGTCGTAGCCGTTTTGAATATTGAAAATCCGGCTATTATAGGATTTATAGAGGGCTGCACCGGGAAGGGCTTTATCCCGCTGAATACGCTCATTAACATAACCAGGGAAGCCCGCCTGTGATTCGAGAATCTGTGTATAGAAAAAGATGCGGTCGTCCAGACCTCCACGAAGTTCAATACCCCGTTGATTGAGGAAAAACTTCGTTTCGTCGGCGCCTCCTCCTCCGGCTTGAAGTTGAATCAGAGGATTAGCGTATAAAAAAAAGTCGGGTACATTGACCTCAACCATACTGGCCGGTGTCGGATAAAGGAGGCGGTGACGCTTTGGCGTGAGGCTGTCTGTAATTAAACCCAATTGACTGTCGGTGGGGAGCCACTCCTTGTTATCTTTAAAAACAAATCCCAAATCCCATTGGTCTTTGGCCGAAAGGGCGGGTGCAAGTTTGTCCAGCAGCAATGCATATTTTACCGCATCGCCACGGGTAATGTATTGGGCTGCGGGATGGAACGGCGGCAGGATGCCAGTTTTGATTTCGAGGCGCTCCAGGATGGGAGTCGTTTCATTGCCGGGCAACAACACGATTCCCTGACCTGCTGAAAGCGTCGCCAGGCAGAGGGCTGCGGCGAGGAGCACAATTTTTTCCACTGCAGGCCACATAGATACGGCAAGGATTTTATTCCGGCTCGAAGCCCAGGACGATGTTGAAATCCCCCAGACCTTTCAGGCCGGGGCCGGTGCGTTCTCTGTCGAAACCGATGCCATAATCGAAACCCAGGGTGCCGAACATGGGCAGGAATACGCGCATCCCGAAGCCTGCTGAGCGCTTTAGGTCAAAGGGATTGAAATCGCGCAGGCTTCTCCATGCGTTTCCGCCCTGTGCAAAGGCGAGGACGTAAATGGTAGAGCTTGGGTTAAGTGACAGCGGATAGCGTGCTTCGATGGTAAACTTGTCGAAGATAGGTGCGGGCGACTGTCGGCCGGTGGCATCGAAGTTAGCAGGGATATTTTCCACTTCATAACCCCGCATGGAGATAATGTCAATACCCTGGAAGCCAAACTGCTGGTTGTTGATACCATCGCCCCCTACCTGGAAGCGCTCAAACGGCACGGTGCCCAC
>CAYTNI010000480.1:0-2592 GCA_964439115.1 uncultured Saprospiraceae bacterium | reverse complement strand
AGCTGGCCTCCCAGGGATTCCAGGATTACGCGAACCTTCGCCCTGAGAATCCCTTTGGCAATTCCTCTATCAGTGTGAAGGCAAAATCCGGTATCTCAATAGATGCCCTTAAAGACGAAATTACCGGGGTACTTCGAGCCCAGCGTCGTCTTAAGCCAAGAGAGGAAGACAACTTTTCCCTGAATACCCTTTCTATCATCAGCTCAGCGTTAGATGGGTTTTTCAGGGTATTGAGTTTATTGGGTATTGTCATTGGAGGGTTTGCCATTTTTGTGGGCATGTTCAGTGTAGCGAATATCATGTTTGTATCCGTTAAGGAAAGAACCGGCATTATCGGAATCAAAAAGGCACTGGGTGCCAAACGCTATATGATACTACTTGAATTTTTGATTGAATCTGTGGTATTGAGTATTATTGGTGGTCTTGTAGGCTTGGTTTTGGTTCAGGTAGTTATCAAAGGGTTATCTCAGGCTATTGAATTTGAGTTGTTTTTATCAACATCCAACATTACGGTAGGCGTACTAACTTCAGTTTTTGTAGGTATTTTCGCTGGATTGATGCCGGCCTGGCAGGCAGCAAGAATGGATCCTGTAGAAGCGATGCGCAAATAAAAAAATACGCAGCGAGCACAAATGGTTCGCTGCGTATTTTTTAATAATCCTTTATAAGGTAGGATGCTTATCTAAACATAATTTTCTGCGAAACAAGCCCCTGTTCAAACCTGATTTTTGCCACATACATACCTTGTGGCAGTTCTCCCCTACGGATGGTCAGCTGATTGTTGCGAACACCCTGCCATGATTTTACCTGACGGCCATTCAAATCAAACAGTTGCACATCCTGGATAGGAAATTCAGGCGCGCTGGTAAGTTGGAGTTCCTCGCTGGCAGGATTGGGGAATGCTTTGAGTTCAACCTGCTCACCGGTGAGCAATTCGGGAGTAGAAGCTACGAGGTTCAACGTGGCATAAGCACGTGGGAGGAAGTAACCCATGATGGTATCTGTGTAACGACGTCCCTGATCGGCACTCATAGTAGCATTGCCCAGCAGACCAATGAAGTGATAGGAGCCTGCGCCACTTGGGTGTGCAATGGCATCCCAATAAGCGGCATCCCACCAGCTCCATGGGGATCCTTCCTGACGACCGAACTGATTCGTAGATCGGAGGAAAGGATACAAGCCATCCTGGTAAGCATGTCCGGCAATGGCGGAGGCCGCCTGAGCCGCTGCTGTCCAGCTGTCGTTGATGCCTGCAAAGGATGCGTTATTACCAAATTCGTTGGCTTTTTGGATAACAGCAAAGCTACCCTGAACCTGAACAATCGGGTCACCAGTCGTTGGTACGATCAACACGGCATCGTTGTAAGGTGCGTTCGGGTCGGTTGGTACGTGATAGGAAATCATAGGCACATCGCCATCGTCGAGCCAGGAGATATCGCCCAGAGCACCACCCATATTCACGCAAAGTTGAAAATCAGAGCCATAACCTACATGGTTGGGATAGCAAAGCGTATCACCCGCAGGCAGTGGGCCTAATGGCACTGGAAGTACGCCCGTGGAGGTGCCGAAAATATCACCATTGAAGATCGGGTTGACCATTGGCTCCAACGTATTTGGATTGCCATCGAGGTCAGTCAGGAATTTTCCGGGAGGGTTGGTAGTGGTGATAATCTCATTGAAGTTATCGAGAGTAGCTGTGGCGAGGGTGATATATCCCCCTGTACCTTCACCCCAAAGCACAATGCGGCTGGTATCAACACCGAAAGGGTTGTCCTGTTCTGCAAAAGAGCGCTTGAAATAGCGAACTGCAGTACGGGCATCCTGGACGCCTCTATATGCAGCCTGAATGAGACCCAGAGCACGTTCGGGCTGGGTGGGCGCTGTAGGATTCCAGCCGAGGCGGTAACCGCAGACAGCAACTGCATAACCCCTTTTGGCGAGGCGGGTAGCAATTTCTACGTTGATGGAATCAGCACGGGTTCCAGAGGTAGTTTGATTCAATACAGAAGGAAGGAAATTCCCTGTATGGAAAAAAATCACCAAAGGACGGCGGGTAACCCCGTCACCAACAGGTTCGTAAAAGTCGAACTTGAGTGGCTCAGGAACGGCCTGACCCGCGATACTGGCGAGGAGTACCGTGGCATTAACACCGTATGTGAGATCATAAGTAACCTCTACATCATCGAAAACTTCATCGAGGTAGCGCTGCTGGCCCTGAACTTGCAGCACTGCAAAGAGGCCAATTGCCAAAATAATAGTGTGGAGATGCTTCATCTTTATTTGTTTTAGTGAAAAAAGATTAATCATACGGACGGCTACTTCTTCTTAAATTCATAAACCACAGAAACGTATGCGAGGCGGCCGATTCTTGGTCCTCCATAAGTCTGAAACTGTTTATTATTCAAAAGGTTCGAAGCCCCGATTTTTACAGTGGAATTCAATTTTTTCCATTCGAAATTCACCTGTGCGTCCACCAGGTCATAGGTGGGAATTCGGCCTGTAAATTGAGGGGAACCTTCAAACAGGAATCCTTCAATCCATTTGTAATTCACATTAAACCCGAATTTAGGAAATCTGACAAAACCGAGATCT
>CAYTNI010000479.1:0-2610 GCA_964439115.1 uncultured Saprospiraceae bacterium | reverse complement strand
ACCGGCCTGAAAACTTTGGCAGGGAAAATTCGCTGGGGCTGGAGTTCATTCTCTCGGCCGAACCGGCTTCCTGGTGGCGCTTCAATGGCAGTTTGAATTTCTTCTACTCCGTAGTGGATGGTTCCAATATCAATGAAACCTTTCAGGTGGATACCTATAGTTGGTTTGGTCGGATTAATTCCCGCATGACCGTAGCCAAATCAGTAGATGTGCAATGGAATGTATTTTATCGCGCTCCGATAGAAACCGCCCAGGGCAGCTCCAGAAGCATGTCTGCGCTGGATTTGGGGATCAGCCGCGATATTTTGGAAGGTAAAGGTACGCTTACCCTAAGTGTAAGGGATTTGTTCAATTCCCGCAGACGGCGGTATGAGAACTTTGGCGATAACTTTTACGCCAGAGGAGACTTCCAGTGGCGTGCCCGACAGGCCATTCTCACGTTCAACTACCGCATCAACCAGACACAGCAAAAAGGAAGAGAGGGCGGTAATCGCCAAAACCGTGGTGGAGAGGGCGCTGAGGAGTTTTAGCCACAACTTGTAATTTTGGATATTGACCACAAATACATTTCGGGGAACCAAAGGGTTCCCCTTTTTTTTTACCTCGCGGTACGGCTTTTGACGCAAAAGCAGGTGTCCATTTGTGAAAACCTATGGACAGTCCCCTTTAATCCTCCTCCCGTATCCTTAAAATTTTGATCTCTACCCGTTGGTTTCGCTGCCGTCCATCCTCCGTTTGATTGGAAAAAATCGGATTGCGTTTGCCATAGCCGTAGTACTGTACCCGTTCGGTTGCGATCCCTCGGGCAACCAGATAGCCGGCTACTGCTTTTGCCCTTGCGGTGGACAAACTATCGCAATACTCCTGGGGTGGAATATTGTTGGTATGTCCGCCGATCTCTACGGCAATCTGCGCATTGTCTTTAAGAAATCCATAGAGTTCCTCCAAAACAGGAATAGACTGGGGAGTAATCCTCGAGCTATCGGCCTCAAATTCCAGGCTTCGCATACGGATGGTTTGACCGGGCTGAAGGCTGGAAGGCGTAAGTTCCGTAAGAATCCGTGCATTGATATTCAGCACGGTATCCACCCGGCATTTTTTGGCATCAATCACCGTCAGCACGTTATCTCCTACGGGTAGGCGGGTAGCCAAAAGGGATTCCTCTCCATTTTGCCAGCGGATATTGAAAGGAGCGGTACCGCCCCTGATCTGAATTTCGGCCTTTCCATCGCTTTCGTCGGGGCTACTTACAGCCCGGGTTTCGAGTACGGCCACCTCCAGCGGCAATGGTGCCATGAGGTTCAGGGAAAGATTCAGTTGTTGCGCGCTGGCATCGGTTATGGTCACCTCATAGGTACCCGGTGCCAGGTCTTTCAGCTCTGTCCCCTCCATTCCTGCAACATTCCAGCTATACATAAAGGGTGCCTTGCCACCCTCCTGGATAATGCGGATCACCCCATTATTGTTACCGGCACAGTCAATTGGACTCATCAAAGCAATACGCCCTTTCAAAGGTTTGATATCTTCTGTAATTTCTACCGTGGTATTGGCTGTACATCCCCTGGCATCAGCAACCTTCACCTCGTAGCTACCGGGAGCCAGCCCTTTAGCCGAGGCCGTAGCATTACCATTGGACCAGGACAACACATAGGGTTCTGTCCCCCCGCTCACCAGCACACTTGCCGAACCATCCGTTTGATTTGCCGTAGCAGGACTTAGAGCAGTCACCTCCAGCTGCAGCGGCTGTGGCTCGATCAAAAGCACCTGCTGCTGGACAGTTTGCCCGGCTGCATCGGTCACTTTGAGTTGGTAATCCCCTGCGCCAAGGCCTGTCAGGTCCTTTTTGGTGCTACCATTGCTCCATTCAAACACAAAAGGAGATTTGCCGCCTTTCAGCGTAGCTTCAATGGCTCCATTGGCATCACCGGCGCATTTCAAGTCAGTGGTGACTGCCAGACTTAATTCGAGCGGCAACACATTTTCCATCACCTCAACCTTGCTTTCAGCCACACACCCTGCGGCATCTGTCACGGTCACTGCATAAGTACCCGGTGCCAGGTTATTCAAATTGGCTGCTGTGCCACCATTACTCCATGCAAACCGATACGGGGTTACTCCCCCACTCGCCTGAGCCGTTACTGCTCCATCCGCCTGATTCGCACTTGCCGGAGCGTCCACTACGACACGCACTTCCAACAGCGGGGCCTCTCGTATTTCAATCACTTTGTTGACAGTTTGCTCACTCGCATCCGTAACCGTTGCGGCATACCTTCCGGCAGCAAGACCTGTAATCGAAATGCCCGAACCATTGTTGCTCCACTGCACCTCATAAGGCTCCTTACCGCCTGTAATTTTTGCCGACAGGCTTCCATTGGCATCCCCGTTACAGGAAATCGGCTGAGCCAGCACCAATTCCATTTGCAGCGGAAGAATATTTTCGCGTATCGTGACGCTGGTTTCGGCAGAACAGCCTTTCGAATCCGTAACCGTAACCCGGTGTTCGCCGGGGCTAAGATTTTCCACAGCAGCTGTTTTTACCCCATTGTCCCAGGCATAAGTATAGCTACCGCTACCGCCTGAGGCCTGCACCGTAGCTTTCCCATCAGCAGC
>CAYTNI010000478.1:0-2613 GCA_964439115.1 uncultured Saprospiraceae bacterium | reverse complement strand
AAGCGAACACACCCAATCCAATTGCCATAAGAGCCAATAAAAAAGCGCCCCATGTAAACCGATTGGCGCGGCGGCGCGATTTTTCGGCAGCCAGCCTTTGACCTTCTGCTTCCTGACGCGATTTCTCCGCCTGCTCCCGCAGCCTTTCCGCCTCCTCTGCCTTGCGCCTTTCCTCTGCGGCGGCCTGCTCGGCCTCGCGGGCACGGGCTATCGCTTCGAGGCGCTCCTTTTCCCGCTGTACGGCCGCTTCCTCCGCCAGCCGCTTCGCCTTTGTCTTCATGATGGGCGGCAACAGGGTGTCGTGGCTGATCTCGTAACTTTTTCCACCCACAGAGTTGCGCTCCTGCCGCAGAAGATAGGTCTTCTCCAGCGCATCGAGCAGCTCGGGTGCAATACCCCGGCCCACAAGGTCGAGGCTGTCCACACTTTTGCGGCGACCCTCCCCGGTAGCCGCATCTTCGGCAAGGAGGAGATCCTCGAGCAATATCCGGGCTTTACCACGGTCTTCAGGCTCCAGCTCTCCGAGCTTCCGGTGGTAGTAGTTCTCGTACAGGGTGTCCATTTCCGGCAATTGCGCCCGCGTAACATCGGGCAGTCCGTTGCCATCGAGATCGGGCACACTGCCGCTGCGCACCAGACTTTCAATGTACTCGCAGATGATCTGGAGCTGGAACGCCTCAATTCCCGACGAATGATCGCGACCCGCAGGGGTTTGGTGACCCAGGGCATCGAGGATGGCCTGCAGGCCGTCTTCCGTGTATTCGAAGGGGGGTGAGTCAAACTCCTGCGCAGCGGCAATGCGGGCTGGCTTCACGATGGCATCGCGGGCCTGACTATTCGTAAGGGCGCGCAGCTCGTAGCGCTTGTGCAGGATTGCCGGGAGAGTATCTTTGAGGGAGTCTAACTGACTCATCCGGTCGCTGCGGATGATAAAAACCGCCTTTATGTGCATGGGCTGCGCCAGGTAGCGGCGGGCCTCATCGCTGAGGTCGTCCTGTTGCCGGCGGAGCGATTGCGGAATATCGGTATAGAGCAATTCGGCCAGTTGCCGCCTGAACGCCTCCTGCTGCGCCGGCGGATAGGAAAAAAACTCCTCAAACTGATCGAAAAGCAAGACAAACCTGCCGTTGCCGGCCTGATGTCGGCGCTTGAGTTGCAGCCAGAGCGAGTCTTCCATGTCTCTTGCCGACAGGAAATCGCCTGCCGCATCGGGAGGGATGGCTTTGATCAGGCGGGTTAGGGTTTCGAGCGGACTGACGGAATTTTTTTTATCGTAATCGGTGAAGCGCACCGCTATCGGCCGGAAACGGAAGGCTTCGGGCTGGCGGTCGTCCATCAGGCGGGGCACAATGCCCGCGTTGAGCAGCGAGGATTTGCCGTAACCCGACTTTCCGAACAGCACCACCATCTTTTCGAGCAGGATGAAGTCGTGCAGGTTCTCAATATCTTCCTCCCGGCCGAAGAACAGTTGCTGATCGCTCGTTTGATAGGGTTGTACGCCGCGGTAGCGAGATTTTTTTTCAGCCATGGGTCATTTAATTTTTCGGGCCAACTGGAGTACATTGTTCCGCACATTCGCCAGGGCAATTCGCAGTTGTTCCATCGGGACCCCTTCACTTGCCTTATCGGCGAGATACCTGTTGTAGGCGGCCTCTTGCATGATAAGTACATGCTGATCGGCTTCCTCGAGTTGATGCTTATTATTATTCAAAATGGTAAACGCACCGGCCAGGTCATCCCTTGCCACGAATTGACTCACATCGGTAGCGGCGGGGGAGAGTTCATCCACGAGTTTGCGCAGACTCTCCGGGAACCGTTCCGCGTATCGCCGGTATAGTTCTTCGAGAAAAGCGAGGTCGGCGCCGATATATTTCACATTGAACTGTTCGAGGAAGAACTGCTGGGTTTCATTGCTCCGGAACACCGTTTTGAGGATGTAGTTGGAGTTTTTGTTGTTGAAACGGGTTTCATTCATATTGAGGTACCTCAGGAGTAGCTGGGTGTACCATCGTTCAAAGTGAAAACCGACGAAGATGAAGGTGACGCATTTCACCAGGGTGCCGCGCAGGACGTCGGGGATGCCGAGGTCGGGCAGCAGTTTTTTGAACATACCGAAGAGGTCGTCGTAGTCGAGCATCAGCGACTCCTGGTCTTCGTAGCTTCCGCAGAGGTTGTACAGCAGGGGATTTTCCGGGGTGGGGCGTTCCACTTTATCCTGGTATTCCTTGTTTTTGCAGGAGAAGTAGTCGAATTGCAGCGACAGTTTGTATCTGGCGAAGGCGGTGCAGAGCGATTTGTCTGGGTTGGCCGAAATCATAAGCCGGAAGGGCATTTCCACGATTTTCTTCAGTACCTGCTCTTCGGGCGTTTTGTGTTTATACAGCATGGCGGCGGCCTGTTGCGCTTTCGTTTTGGCGATGCTGTCTTTGAACAGGAAGAGTCCGTCGTGGGCGTAGAAGTGCTGCAGGTCGGCACCTAATTTCTGCTGCAGGTCGGCATACAACTCCTCGTGGGCGCCGGGCAGGAAATTATGCCCGAGTAGCAGGACGGCATTGGATTGGGCGATGCTGTTCAATAGAAACTCCCAATCAATCTCTTCAAAATTATTATCCA
>CAYTNI010000477.1:0-2615 GCA_964439115.1 uncultured Saprospiraceae bacterium | reverse complement strand
GTGCGTGAGGTTGACCCCCCGGGGTTCCATTTCGCGCAGCATTTCCACATGTTGCGGGTGGGAAAGCCATGCGATGATGTTTTCGGCTACCACCGGGCCGATATCCTTGATACGGGTAAAATCTTCTGAGGTCCAATTGCGTAATTCAAGAACATGCGGCACTTCAGCGGCGATAAGTTTCGACACCCTTTGCCCGAGGTGGTGGATGCTAAGGCTGTGTAGGAGTCGGTGTATAGGGTTTTGCCGTGCTTTTTCTACCGAGGCGCGCAGGTTGGCTGCTGATTTTGGTCCAAATCCTTCCAATTGGGCAATGCGATCATAGTCTAAGCGATATACATCGGCCATGTTGCGCAGCCAGCCGAGGTCGTAAAATCGCTGGATGATGGAACGCCCCATACCTTCGATATCCATAGCATCCTTGGAGACGTGGAAAATGATGCGCTCGAGGTCTTGTGCGCCGCAAACGCATTGGGGGCATCGCCAGGCTGCTTCTCCCTCGACCCTGATGAGTGGTACCGGAGTTTCGGTATCGTTAATGGGGCAGAAGCGCGGGAATTCCACCGGTTTTTCGGAGCCATCGCGCATTTCTGTGATGGGCTTGACGATGTAGGGGATAACGTCGCCGGCGCGTTCCACAAGCACATGGTCGCCGAGACGCAGGTCTTTACTTCTTATAAAATCTTCATTGTGGAGGGATACGGAAGAGATGGTCACGCCTGCGAGTTGGACGGGTTCGATTTTGGCGACCGGTGTAATGGAACCGATTTTGCCTACCTGATAATCAATGTGGAGGAGCTTGGCAGTGGCCTGTTTGGCCTGAAACTTGTAGGCGATGGCCCAGCGTGGGTGGTGGCTGGTATAGCCGCAGCGCTCCTGCCAGTCGCGCCGGTTGAGTTTGACGACCATGCCGTCAATTTCGTAGGGGAAAGAATCCCGCTTTTTCTGCCATTCGGCGCAAAAAGCGGCTACCTCGGCGATATTGGCACAGCGCTTTCTTTCTAGGGCGGGTGCTTTGAATCCCAGGGAGGCGAGAAAATCGAGCGTTTCAAAATGGGTGGCGAAGCGGTCTGCCTGGCTTTTGCCTTGTGCGTCTTCGACGTAGCCGAGTTGATACACAAAGGCCTCGAGGCCTCGGCGTGCGGTTTCGCGGGGGTCTTTCATGCGCAGTCCACCGGCGGCGGCATTGCGTGGATTGGCGAAGAGGCTTAGTCCCTCATCGGCTCGTTCTTCGTTGATTTTGTGAAAATTATCTTTTCTGATGAGGACTTCTCCTCGGAGTTCGACGCGGTGGATACCGTGTTCGGAGAATGCGGCGCGAAGCGGGATGCTGCGGATAACGCGGGCGTTGGCGGTGATTTCTTCGCCGGCGGTGCCATTGCCGCGGGTAGCAGCCCTGACCAATTGATCGCCTTCGTAGATGAGTGCGATGCTGGATCCGTCGTATTTGGGTTCTACGGCGTATTCCAGGTCGGCCTCAGCAGGGAGCGCCAGCAGTTTTTTAATTTGGGTGTCAAATTCGAACAGGTCATCGGGGTTGTAGGAATTGCCCAGAGAGAGCATGGGGGAGAGATGCTCTACGGCTTTGAATTCGGCACTGAGATCGGCGGATACCCGCTGGGTAGGAGAGTCAGAACTTATCCATTGAGGGTGAGCCTCTTCTATGGCCTCCAGCATTTTGTAGAGCGCATCGTACTCGAAATCGCTGATGACGGGGTCATTGAGGACGTAGTAGCGATGTTCGTGATAAATGAGCAGCTTTTGCAGTTCGAGGAGTTGTTGTTGAAGATCATCGGGCTTTGCGCCGCGCAGGTAAGCCTGGGAACGGTCAAAGAAAGCGCGCTGTTCATCGGGATGGTAAGTCATGATATCGTGTGTGCGTTGCGGGGCGAAGTTAGGCAAAAGCAGCGGGGTAGCGGAAACGTGCGGTAATTAATTGTAGGATTTTTTGGACAAATGAATAGAGATGCGTACTTTTGTGCCCGCTTTTGAATTTTTTAACCATTATGTCTGAAAATCAATGAAAAACTACGAAGTTACTTTCATCGTGGACCCGGTGCTGTCGGGCGATGAAATTGAAGCGACAGCTCAGACATATGTCAATTACCTGGAAAAGGTAGGTTGTCATATTGTACATGTGGACAAGATGGGTCTCCGGCCATTGGCTTATGAGATCAAGCGTCGTTCCTCCGGGGTCTATTTTTGCGTCGAGTTCAGTTCCTCCAATGGAGATTACATGGACGAGTTCGAGCTTGCCCTCCGTCGTGACGAGCGTCTGCTGCGCTTCCTTACCGTCGCCCTCGATAAGTTCGGGGTCAAGTACAACGAAGACAAGCGCAAAGGCTTGATCAACAAGAAGAAAAAGGCGGGCGCTGAGTCCAGGGTTACTCCTGTAGCTGCTCCGGCAGTGGTGGAAGCCCCTGCTGCGCCGGCCGAGCCTGAGGTGAAGGCAGAGGAGTTTGTGGCTGCTGCACAGGCAGAGGAAGCCGTGGCCGAAACGCCGGCGGTTGCTGCTGAGGAAGCCGCTCCTGCTTCAGATGCTGCCGAAGCCTGAATTTAACCCAATCTGTCTAATCGAAAAATTATTTCATCATGGCCACCTCCAGAGACGATATCAA
>CAYTNI010000476.1:0-2622 GCA_964439115.1 uncultured Saprospiraceae bacterium | reverse complement strand
GCACTTTCAGCCGAACATATCCTCAATGAAGTATATGCCATCAATTACAAAACAGTGGCCTACAAGGGGCAACTTTCCGGCCGTTTGCGCATCTCGATTGCCTCTACTGCAAAATATCTGATACCGTTTTTTCTAGGGCCATTTTTGAAAAAATACACTGAGATAGAGTTATTGCTCGACGTGACCAATAAGTCGCGGGTGGTAGAAAATCTGGAAAAAAACGAAGTGGACTTTTCCCTGGTGTCTGTATTGCCGGAGCATTTGCGCCTTCAAACCATGAAACTTATGCCCAACCAACTGTTTTTGGTGGGCAATTTCGAAGAAGAAAAACCCGCCAGCAGCAACCCACAGGAAGTCTTCAGCAGTATCCCACTCATTTTTCGGGAGGAAGGCTCCGCTACCCGACGCACCATGGAGCGATTCCTGGAGCAGTATCAGATTTCCGTGCGCAAAAAAATGGAACTCACCTCTAATGCCGCCATCAAACAAGCCATACTCGCAGGGTTAGGTTTTTCCATCATGCCTTTGATTGGTTTGAAAAATGAACTAACCTATCAACAAATGCAGGTTATTCCGGTAGATGGCCTTCCCCTGGAGACAGTCTGGCAATTGGTATGGCTGGAGGATAAGAAATTGTCGCCTGCCGCCGCCGCCTTCCTTCAATTTGCAGAAGCTCATAAGGATGAAATCATCCATGCCAGGTTTGACTGGACTAAATCCATCATTCCCGAGCAATGCCCTGTGTAATGCAAACAATAGAATGATTTTTACCAATCCTTTTATTTTTGCCGATCAAACCAAACAATTGAATCAGCGGTGATGATAAAAAAATGGATAGGTACCCTGTTTTTAGGGGTATTTTGGATTAGCCTTTTCGGTCAGCCCATTGCCTGGCAGGAACTCACGGCTTCTTACAATCTTCCACAAGGACTTCGTTTATTCCGGGCTTCCTCTGCGGCCAATCCCGGCTGGCTTGCCTGGTACTACGAAGTAGATATGAACCATCCGGACATTGCGGTGCGGCCATATCGGCGCAACGCTCCGGCGCAGGTCAATGCGTTTGCTCAGGAAGTGAGCGCTTACGCCGCCATCAATGGGGGCTTTTTTTCAGGCAGCACCTCGGTTTCTTCGGTGATTTACCCACAGGAAGTGCCGGCGGTAAACATCCAGTCCGTGACGCGCAATGGGGTGGCATATCCGGTCATTCGCCCGATTCTTGCCATTCATCCGGATTTCAGCATGTCCACCGAATGGGTTTATCACCATTCTTTCAACCGGGAGGATATTTACCGTTATGCTCAACCCCTTCCCTACTCCTGCAATGATCCGTTTCCCAGACCGGCGCCGCTCCCCGCTCAGGGCACCCCTTTTGACAGCATTGCCTTTGGCCTCGGCGGTGGGCCACAACTCATCAAACAGGGCGTAATTGATATTTCCTACTGCGAGGAAATATTCTGGGGCTCCGGCGTTCTGCTTACGGATATCCGGCCACGCACCGCGGTGGGTTATACCCTTGATCGCAAGGCCATCCTCTTCGCTACCAACAATATGCGCATGGATGACATGGCCGAGCTGCTGCTCGATCTGGGCTGTTATGAGGCCATCAATCTGGATGGTGGCGGTTCAACCGCTATTTCCGCAGCGGGGCAAAGTATCTTTACTCAAAACAGAGCTGTTCCCTCCATCCTCGCCGTGGTACCTCGCCAGGCATTCTATGGTTCCAACCAGCCGGTATTCGAACAAATCATAGATACCGGCGACAGTACTGCTGTTTGCATAGGCAATTGGTTCCCAACCGCCAATACTGGATCCTGGACTTCCCCCTCCCTGCTGCACGCCTTAGCCACTGAAGCGCAATACTGCCGCTTCCCACTGCAACTGCCCGCACCAGCCACCTATCAGGTTTTTGCATGGTGGACTTCCCATCCAAACCGCGCCACCAACACGCCATTTACTGTGCAACACGCCAATGGTACAAGTACTGTTGTCAAAAACCAGACACTCAACGGAGCCAACTGGAATTTGATTGGTAGTTTTGAGTTCACAGGGAATACCGACGAGGAAGTCCGGGTTTCGGCTGCGGCCACCACCAACCAGTTCGTGGTTGCTGATGCCATCAAGATTGTATCCTACGACCCCGGCACCGCCGTTTCCACCGAAGAGCCGGCCTTTTTGAGAAATGGCGTAAAGGTGTATCCCAACCCAACCCTGGACAGATTCACCCTGGAATGCACTGCCGACGGACTCCATGAAATTCAGGTTTTCAACACCCTGGGCGCATGCGTCTATCGAGCCATCGTGCAAGGGCCCTGTCTGCACGTCATTGACCTTGGCAATCAACCACCGGGTCTGTATGCCATCTCCGTACTCAGCCCCTCAGGAATGGCGCTGGAAAAAGTAATATTATCGAATTAGGCACCCATGGCGAACCACCGGGACGTTAAACCGCGGTTAAAGTTGGGTTATCCGGGAGACGGAAGTGAAATCATCCCTTAATTTGCGAGGGCAAAAAAATTTGATTGTCATGAACGCATACATTCGCTTTGCCGCCCTTGGCCTATTCTGTGTTACTCTGAGTGCGTGTTCTCCGTGATATACCCCGTTTACGCAGGATTTATACGA
>CAYTNI010000475.1:0-2625 GCA_964439115.1 uncultured Saprospiraceae bacterium | reverse complement strand
AAATGATACCAATTTTGAAAAAAAATCTCTTTTGGGGATTTTTTGATTTTTAAATTGTTGACAATCAACAATTAAAAATATTTAATAGCCTTAAAAAAATCGTTAACTGTAAAATTCCAGGCTTTCATTCCGGTCGGCCATTCAAAAAATCCCTATTATTGCATAGCAATTTGAATGCCAAAGCGCAGCACACTAAATAAAGAAAGTGCTTCAATCCCATACCGCCTTGAAACACAAACACTCCTATCGGCGGTTACATTTCCTACGGGAAAGTATCCGAAACCTTCGCTCCACGGGAAGCGTTGCGCCCAGTTCGAGGTTCCTGTGCAGGGCAATCGTCAGCCATATCCAGGCCGATTCCGCCCGCACTGTAGTGGAACTCGGCCCCGGAGATGGTGCGATTACCCGTTTTATTCTCGACCGAATCCATCCGGATGCCCGGCTTATTATTTTCGAAATCAACGAAGTGTTCGTCCAAAAAATCCGGCAGTCTTTCAACGACCCAAGGCTTACAGTCATCCATGACTCCGCCGAAAATATGGGCAAATACTTTACCGCCGAGCGTATTTCCTCTATAGATTACTTCGTTTCGGGAATTCCTTTTACCACTCTTCCGGAATCACTAGCAACGTCCATCACCCAAACATGCCTAAAATGGCTTCGCCCGGAAGGAAAATTCATTCAATTTCACTACTCTCCGCTGCTTTTGGCCTTTTATCGCCGTATTTTTGGCAACGTAACCATTGAATTGGTACCACTCAATATACCGCCGGCAATAGTTATCTCCTGTAAAAAAAAATCGCCATGAATGCTCATCCATTGTTTTGGTTAATGGTTCTTGGTTTCCTGCCGTTGGCTTTTGCCTCCGCACAAAACAGTATCTATGATACCGGTGGCCCGCTGATGCCTGAACAAGCCGCCTATGATGCTACTTTCTACGACCTTAACCTGGAAGTTTTTCCCGACGAACACAGGATAGCCGGCAGCCTCACCATCCATGCAAAGGTGGTCCATCCGATGTACCATTTGGTACTCGACCTCGATACCCTGTTGACAGTTCAAAATTCGTGGGTACTCTCAGACTCCGGCGTTCAACAATCCCGACCATTTTTTCGGGATGGCGGCAAAATTTGGATTGAGCTCGGCAATACTCATCAACCCGGACGCCAGCTCATAGCAGGGATTTCCTACCAGGGCAATCCGCGCAGTGCCCCACGCGCTCCCTGGGACGGAGGATTTTCATGGGCTAAGACATCCTCCGGCGCTCATTGGATTGCCACTTCATGCCAAGGTGAAGGGGCCGACATTTGGTGGCCTGTAAAGGATCACGTTTCTGACGAACCCGACTCTTTGTCCCTTAAAGTGCGCGTACCCAATCCGCTTATCGCTGCATGCAACGGTCACTTGCGCCGCACAGAGCAACACCCGGATCAGACTACCACCTTCCACTGGTTTATTTCCAACCCCATTAACCTTTACAATGTGGCGCTGAATATCGCTCCGTACCAAACCATAGAAGAAACCTTCCAGAGTGTTGCCGGAGATGCTTTCCCCGTCATTTTCTATGCACTCCCCGAAGATCTCGAAAAAGCCCGGCGCCTGTTTCCTGAAATTATCGACCACCTCCGCTTTTATGAAAACCTCCTCGGCCCTTACCCCTTCCGAAGCGATAAATACGGCGTGGCTCAAACTCCCCACCTGGGAATGGAACACCAAAGCATTATAGCCTATGGCGCCAATTTCAACAATGGCTCCATGACGGGCGGCAAAGACTGGGGTTTCGATGCGCTGCACCATCACGAGCTGGCTCACGAATGGTGGGGTAATCTGGTCACTAACACTGACTGGAGAGACATGTGGCTCCATGAAGGATTTGGTTCCTACATGCAACCGCTTTACGCAGAACGACTTTTTGGTGCTGAAAAATACCGGGAATATATGCGTAGCATGCGCAGATTCCCTAACCAACTGCCCGTTGCACCACGAGCCGTCCAATCCGGCAAAGCCATCTACCGCGCACCCATCTATTCCAAAGGCGCCTGGATCTTACATTCCCTGCGCTTTCTGATGGGTGATGATGCCTTCTTCCGCGCCTTACGCCTGATGGCTTATCCCGACCCCGCAATGGAAACTATTACAGATGGTCGTCAAACGCGTTTTGCCACTACAGACGACTTTCTCCACATCTGTGAATCAGTCTATGGATTGCCCCTTGACTGGTTCTTTGAAGTCTATCTCCGCCAACCGGCACTCCCCAGGCTGCTTTCCAAAATCGAGCACCAAACGCTCAGCTTGCGATGGGAGTCTCCCATCCCTGATATCCCTTTCCCTATGCCGGTGGAAGTGGAGATCAACGGCAAAAAGGAGCGCTTCCAGATTCCTGCAGAAGGCCTGATTTTGCCACTCCAAAAAAATGACAAACCCGTAGTGGATCCGGACGGATGGTTGTTGTTTGACTTCTGATATAAATTATCCTTGTCTAGTGCTCATCTTTGGGATAAATACCCTTGTAGTAAATAATTCTTCCCGCCTCCGCATTAATTTTGCCGTGTAAAGTTGCCGTATTTGTTTTTCGACTTAAATAAACTTATTGCCATGAAAGCAAGTCTCCTTTTTTCCATCTGT
>CAYTNI010000474.1:0-2632 GCA_964439115.1 uncultured Saprospiraceae bacterium | reverse complement strand
TGATTGCTGCGTACCCGACCCGGAAAGAGTGGAAAGTGAGGAAATTTTATTAGCCAGGAAAGAAAAATTACATTTGTAACTGCGGGATAATTCCACTCCTAAAACGGAATTGCCTGCAGTATTTTTTTCACCCTCAACCAAATCCTGATGATTATCTTACAGATCATCGGAGGCTTGTTGTTCATTTTGGTGTTATTTACCCTCCTCGCCTCCGCCATCCAGGAAGTTATTGCCAACTACATCAGCCTTCGGGGTATTATGCTGATGAAAACGCTTCAGCATCTGCTCGATCCCAATGGTGAGGGTGGCTCCGATAATCTCTACCGCCGGCTCATCAGCAGCGCAGCCTTTAAACAAATCTGCCGCCCGCGAAGCCATTCCCCGTATGGACGATTCCTCGACTGGCTCGAAGTACGGGTTCGTCGAATTTTCGGCTACGGAGGTATTGGCAATGAGGTGCAAGGTCCCCCCGCATTTGTCTCTGCAAATAGTTTCAGTACGATAATTCAATATCTGGACTGGACCCCAGCCGGCATAGAAGCTTTGCCCAAGGGGCCCATTCGCGATTTTGTGCAGTCCATGCTGCAAAGTGGCGAAATAGCCGCTCATGAAAAATTACAGGCATTACACCGTTGGTACGATGATGTCATGCAAGGCGCTACCGACTGGTATCGGCGGCAGGCTAGATTTATCCTCATTTTCATAGGTTTCGTGCTGGCAGCAGGTTTTAATCTCGACCTGGTAAAAATTGGCCGAACTCTCTCAGACAACGAAGTGCTCCGCGCCCAACTCTACAACGATATGGAGCGTTGGATGGAGGAACGCGCCGATACCTATTTTCAGGAGGATGGCCAACTTCGCGAAGGCGTACTCGTTCAAAAGAATGACCGTAACATCATCGTCATTGACCCCACCTTGCGCGAGGATGCACAATCCTTTACCCTTCGGCAAATTGTTGGACAAAAAGTAGTGATCAATCACTGGACAGGCTGGTTCTCCGTACTAGCCAGTTGGCTGATGACAGCCGTGCTGATTTCTTTTGGTGCCCCGTTCTGGTTCGACCTCTTGCGGAAACTGGTCAGGATATCCAAACCAGTCTAACTTTCTTTTATGCCTAACCAAAACATCCTAATCATTGGTGCCAACGGCCAAATTGGCACCGTTCTCACCAAAGCCCTGCGCGATACCCATGGCGTTGATCGCGTCATCGCGGCAGACTTAACGCCTCCATCCATGCCTTTTGAAGGCGTTTTCGAAACACTTGACGTGCTCGACCCTTTCCGTCTGGGTGAAATAGTCAGAAATCATCACATTAGAGAAGTGTATCACCTAGCCGCTATCCTTTCTGCACGAGGGGAAAAGTTTCCCAAATGGGCTTGGGATGTCAATATGACCGGCTTGCTGAATGTGCTGGAAACCGCAAAAACCTGGCATCTCAAAGTATTCTTTCCCAGTTCCATTGCGGTTTTCGGCGCTTTTGCCGAAAGGCAGCAGACCCCTCAGCACAGCCCGCTCGAACCAACCACCGTTTATGGTATCAGCAAAGCTGCCGGTGAGCTTTGGGCACAATATTATTTTCTGCGCTACGGCGTGGATGTGCGTTCTCTTCGTTATCCAGGCATCATCAGTCATCAGTCTATGCCCGGTGGCGGCACCACAGATTATGCAGTCGAAATTTTTCACAAAGCCGTCCTTGATCAGGAATTCGTCTGCTTCCTGAAAGAGGATACCCGACTTCCTATGATGTATATGGATGATGCGGTACGTGCTACCCTCATGCTCATGGAGGCTCCTGCCGAAAATATCACCCTGCGAACCAGCTATAATCTCGCTGCCATGAGCTTTACTCCTGCCGAGCTGACCAGGGCCATTCAACAGCATTACCCTCAATTTAAAGCACACTACGAACCTGATTTCCGCCAGGCAATTGCAGACTCCTGGCCGGAAAGTATTGATGATTCCGATGCTACCAATCACTGGGGCTGGTCTCCTGCTTTTGACCTGAACTCCATGACAAGGGAAATGCTTTTCAATCTAAAAATTAAATATTTTGGATGTTGATATCTTAAATGATTAAAAAATGCCTCACCCATTTACTATTCCCTTTCAGGCTTTCCAGGTTCCTTTCCAGGAAAAGGAAGACCATGTTTTTATGCCCGTAGGCAAACCCAATTTACGTAAGTTGGGAGGTACTTTTGATGAAATCGAGGAAGGTTACAGTAAGTACATTCAAAAACAGCTATTGGATAAGGGGTCATTTAGCGCACTCATTACAGAGATTTCCCCTTCATTAACGTATAAGGATACTCTTATTTTGCGATTGCCGGCTTCAAAAGATGGCTTTTCCCATCCAGAACTTGAGTTGACGGTAGAGTTTTTTTATGGCCCCGTCAAAGATGGATTTTGGGGTGTCGCCCCTGTTTTTAATGCAGAAGGCGCCTCCTCAACGGTGGATGGACTTAAAGCACAGTTTGCTGAAATCATCCAATTTGGATTAAAATCTGTTCCTCCCTCTCAATTAGTTCATAAATTCCTTACCTCCATTTGGCATCATGGGATAGAGCTCCAGACAGGTACCCTTACACTGGTTGCGCCCAGCTTGGCCGAACTTAGCAAAACCCACGATGAGCAG
>CAYTNI010000473.1:0-2647 GCA_964439115.1 uncultured Saprospiraceae bacterium | reverse complement strand
TGGGACGTAATTCGTAGTTGTCAATGGCGGCAAACAAGGTGGTTTTTCCGCGGTGTTGGTGTGTGGCGAGGCCGATTCTGCCGGCACCGGCACCGGAGGGGAAACCATTAGCCGCAAGGCGACTCCATTTGTTGCCTCCATCAGCGGTCTTATAGATACCTGAGCCGGGTCCGGACTCTACAAAGTTCCAGGCGCGGCGTTCGCGTTCCCAGGTGGCGGCATAGAGCACATCTTCATTGTAGCCATCGAGAACGAGGTCTATTGCGCCTGTGTTTTCGTTAATATACAGCACTTTGCGCCAGGTCTTTCCGCCATCAGTGGTTTTGAATACCCCTCGCTCGGGGTTAGGGGAATACAAATGCCCCAATGCGGCCACCCAGGCAACATCGGGATTGTTGGGATGGAGCACTATGCGTCCAATGTGATGGGTTTCCTCGAGGCCAAGATGCTGCCAGGTTTTTCCACCATCCATACTTTTGTAAACGCCGGCACCTGCGTAAGAAGATCGACTTGAATTGACCTCACCGGTGCCAACCCAAATAATATTTTTAGACCAGTTCACTGCAATATCTCCAATGGTCAATACGGCTTCCTGATCGAATAACGGCTTGAAGGACGTACCATTGTTTTCGGTTTTCCATACCCCTCCGGAAGCATAAGCCACAAAAAAGTGGGTTGGATCCTTGGGCGAAACATCGAGATCTGCAATTCTCCCGCTCATCACGGTTGGCCCGATACTGCGAAATGCAATTCCATCCGCTAATGATGCTGCTTTTGCCACCTGGCGTTGTTCCATACTTCTCAGGCGTTCCGAAGCGGGTGTGAAGGGCACATTTTGTGCGGAAAGTGTGGTGAATAAGGCTATGGCAACATGTGCCAAAAATAATTTTTTCATCGGTAATGGAATTAAAGTTGTGGCAAAGCTATGGAAAATCATTCTATCTGACGAATAATAGTGGCAGCGATATCTGATTCAGCGACAGCCCCTCACGATGCCATATTGAGCCAGGATGTAAGTAGTCATTATCCAGAATCCCACGCCTTCCAAGGGAATTACAAACCTATTTACGGCTAGCAGGGTGTCGGAAGCAACAAAAAGCAGGGCGCCTCCAAATAACCATTTCCAGGCGCTTTCTTCAATTTGTCCTCTCAGATGAAGGGCACTAATCGCCATGGCGGTTATCACGATGCTGTACAATATCACTGGGGTTCTTAGCCCGCCAAGCTCCTCCCACCACCAGGTGTTAAGTAAAAGGAGATAAACGATGAAAGGAAAAATGAGCCATGGGTTATCTCGTAGAAAGCCCCTACCCTGACTCCGCCCCCAAAAAGCAGTGAGGTAGGTTAGGTGAGCCAACAAAAAGCTAACCAGCCCCGCGAGAAAAAAATGTTCGCCACCATCGGGAGCAAACATCAGCAACACGTCACCCAACCAGGAAAGCCCCAGTCCCCACAATACCAACACCTGAAATCGCTGTACAGGACGAGCTGCTGCAAGTAAACTCAGCGCAAGCGCCGGCATCAGCAAGGGCTTACTCAGATAGATACCCTGTGAAAAGCTCAACACCTCGGACATTAAATTCAAAAATGCGGCTCCCCAAAATAAACGCTGCCCCAAAGTGGCTGAGAAAGTTGTGGATTTCAAGTGGCTGAGCATGTTAAATAAGCTTTACAGGTGACTTTAGCAGCAGCATGTGTAATAAATTTACGGCTGTGTGGATAAAATATTCGCAATATCTTTATTTTACATCAAATTCTATTTGCGCAAATTTTAATTTCTTTACCATGACCCGAGCCGAATTTGTCAGAATGTGTAGTGTCCTGGGAATGGGTTTGCCTTTTGCACCCGCTTTCCTTTCCTGCAACAAAGATTCGCCTGGCTTTGATTTTTCCGGAAATGTCCTCATCATCGGAGCTGGAGCTGGCGGCTTATCGGCGGGCTATTTACTACACCAGTACGGTATGGATTTTCAGATATTGGAGGCCTCCGGTACTTTTGGTGGCAGGATGAAAATTGACCCCAACTTTGCAGATTTTCCCATCCCATTAGGTGCCGAATGGCTTGAGACCCGACCCGGTATTTTTAGAGAAATCGTAAATGACCCAGGCGTATCCGTGCAGATCGAAACTATTCCTGATGGTCCTGATCGAAAGTTCGTCAATTATTCGTGGTTTAATTTTTTTGAAGACTACATCGTTCCCTCTATTGCGCAACGCATATCTTACCGTCAAGTGGTACAATCGGTGGATTACTCTGGCGGAAAAGTAATGGTGGAGACCCAAAACGGGCAATTTACTGCTGATAAATTGATTGTTGCCGTGCCACTGCGCATTTTGCAGGAGCGCGATATCGTATTCACTCCTGCCCTACCGGCAGAAAAACAATTGGTCATTGACCGTGCCCCAATTTGGGCCGGCTTCAAAGCTTTTTTCGAATTTTCCAGTAATTTTTATGGAGATGGGCAGGAAATCGTCGTATCTCCTCCTTCGGATGGACAGAAAGTTTTTTACGATGCCGCCTACGGGCATTCCACCACTAGACATATTTTGGGGCTTTTTTCTGTAGGTAAACCCGCGCTGGAGTACTTACCGCTTCAAGATGAGGAATTGAAAGACCAGATTCTGGATGAACTGGATGGTCTCTATA
>CAYTNI010000472.1:0-2647 GCA_964439115.1 uncultured Saprospiraceae bacterium | reverse complement strand
TATCACCCGGCGTTACGGCGACGACGACACCCCCATGATCGCATTTGAGTACTAAGGTTTTGAAAATCCGCTCCAGGGGAATTTGATTTTCGGAAGCTATTTTTTCCACGCTCAGATTGTCCGTATCATAGCGATACTCCAACAGCCGGTAGGGAATACCGGCATTATCGAGCAATCGCAAGGCATTTGTCTTCTTATGGCTCATTGGACAAGTATCTTACGGTGTCTCCCACTGCGATTGCACCATCTCTGAGGATTCGGGCGGTAATCCCCCCATGCCCACACATGGCATTGTACCCGCCGGGGCCAAGGTTTTCTTCCATTCGGGAGCATGGATGACATGCTCCGGTGGCTTCCATAATTACCTCCCCGATGGCAAATCGTTGGTCTTTCAGCGCGAGCAGGTTGATACCGCGCACGACGATATTGCGACGTAAAAGTCCGGGATTGATTTCTTCTAAGCCTAGAATGGAAGCCGCAGCATCTATATGCTCTGCCTGGATAAGCGTGGCTTGTCGCTTACCTCCTGCTTTGGCATGGTGGTCGCCTTGCAATCCGATGTTGGCTTGAGCTTGCACGAGTGGTACTGAAAGCACATTACCCCTTTGTTCCGGACGAATGCCAATCCACTCCACTGTTCCGGTCTGCGGCATAGTATTCATCATTTCCTTCATATCCATGGTAGCCATAATTTTTTGCCTCAAAGTTAAACAATTCGATAGTTGAATTTACGGGTTGACTTATTCCTCCCTACTGGCGCGCACGAGCATGGTTACCCTGTCATAGCTCAACATTCCCTCTTTAACCCCTTGCGCTCTGAGGTAGGAATTGTAAGCGGCATCTCTCACCTGAGGTAGAATATCGGGGTAGGCAAGCGCATTCTCCCGAATGGCAGTCAGGTCAGATTGAATCCCTGCCGGGAGGTTATCTCTGATTTGCTGAAAATCCTCGGGGTTCAGCCGCCTGAACTGGGCACCCACAGTTCTCCAGTAACTAAGGCGGGCGGCATAGGCCACCACCGGGTCAGGGGAGTCCGCACATGCTGCGAAAGCGATGAAATTACACACGCCTTCATCCCCGAAACCGTAGCCGTGCGACAATTCGTGGGCCATCACCGGCGCCCATTGCAAATGGTGAAGCCCGCCATCGATATGCCCCTCCCCCGTGAAGGGGAAATAAATACCGGCGGTACTAAATCTCATTAACAAGCCTTTGGGGTAGAGCATCCTGCCACGCACTTTTCCGGGGGTAGGAAAGCCTTTTTGCTTTAACCAACCTGTCACCCGATGGTGTAAATGCGCTTCCAGGTCGGCGGGTAATGCCTCCTCGCCAACGGCCAAGTGCAAAGGGATGGGTACTTTGGCTCTTGCCCTCCACAGTAATTCTGTGCTCCATGCCATTTCCGCTTCCAAGTCTGCACTGGAAAGTGCCTGAGGATGTAGCCCAATCTGGGTTTCCAAAGGAACCCGGTAATAATTAAAGCCCCATAAAAACAGGAACAGAAATATCATAGCTCCAAGAAATGAAAGGCTGGAAAAAGCCCAATTCCTGATGCGATGAAGTATCGTCAGGTGATGCTGTCGCTTTCGCAACACAAGGCGTATCATCTGAAAAATGAGGATACCCATAAAAACATATAACCAGGCAAATGGAAGCCATCCGGCTGTAAAATCCCAAATTTGACGAAGGAAAGGAAATAAGCCCCGACTGTACCAACGCTCTGTTAGATCAGGATACTGGCCGGCAAAATAACGAAGTATCAATGCCGAGAGTCCCAAAAAAATCCATAGCTTTTGCGAGTTATTCATGGATATGGCAGAGGCTCTAACAGTAGTGGTCAAAATAATGGCAAGTTTAATGATAATGTTACAACTGAAAACCCGAAAAAGGTGTTACAAGGGGTAATTTTTTTTCAATACATTTAAAAAGCATTCAACATGGCTTTTGAATTCACCGATGCAAACTTCAAGGAAGAAGTGCTGGACAGTGACGGTGTCGCTGTTGTTGATTTCTGGGCAGAATGGTGTGGCCCCTGCCGAATTATCGGACCTGTTATCGAAGAGCTCGCCCACGAGTACGAAGGCAAGGTAAAAGTTGGTAAACTCAACGTGGACTTCAACCAGGATGTATCCCTGCAGTACAATATCCGGAGTATTCCCACCATCCTCGTCATCAAAAATGGGGAAGTGGTACACCGTCATGTGGGCACTACCAGCAAAAAGGAACTCGCCGACAGAATCGAGGCCGCGCTCAAAGCGTAGCTCAAGCCTCCGGGGGTGAGCAGCACTCAAAATGTTGGCCACCCCCGGTTTCATATTTCCTTCCGTGCATGAATTTACTGGATAATTTCGAAGTCAAAGATTTAGGTAATCTCGAATTGCTCGCCAAGCAAGTGGTGGAGGGCTTTATCATAGGCCTGCACAAAAGCCCCTTTCATGGCTTTTCCGTAGAATTCGCCGAACATCGCCTCTACAACCAGGGCGAAAGTACCCGCAATATTGACTGGAAGGTATATGCCCGGACGGATAAACTTTTCACCAAGCGGTTCGAGGAAGAAACTAACCTCCGTTGCCAGATCGTGTTGGATGTTTCCTCCTCCATGTTCTTTCCGGATGAATCTCAATCCAAAGACAAACCCTACATCAAT
>CAYTNI010000471.1:0-2656 GCA_964439115.1 uncultured Saprospiraceae bacterium | reverse complement strand
AAGGAAAATTTCTTTTCTGATGAGGGGCTGGTTTTTAAGTGCCGTATCGCGCATATCCACTTTCACCGTTACCGGAAAATACCCCGGGCGGGATGCCTTGAGGAGGAAAAGGGTATCCGTTGCTATGGCAAACCGGGTAGAGTTGCTATCGGGGTTAATTTGGCTGGTCAGGAATTTAGGGGTTCCATTGGGATCAATCTCGAAAAGTTCTACCAAGACACCTTCCAGAGGCTTTAAATCCGTACTTCGAAAGGTGGCCACCTCAAGATTCCTCCGAATGGGTTGTAAAAACAGCTTCAGGGTATCAGAAAGTGTGCCATCCTGCAGGGTAATAAGCTCCGAAGTAGAGTAAAAGCCATTTCTCTCCCCCACTATTTCGTATCGTTGGGCGGGTTCCAGCTCGAAATTAAAATAGTGTCCTGAATTTCGAGATACAGAATCTACCCACTCCCTACCGCCATCTCTGGAAATTTTATACACGGAAATCCGGGTGCTGTCGAGCGGCATACGGGTGAGTGCATTAAAAGTAAACACGTCAAGCCGGCCGCGGGGTGCCAGCTCAAACTCCCAGATATCGTAGCAGCACACTTCCTTTTCTTCATCCATCAGGATAGCTCCGGGTCGGTTGGATGACAAGAGCACTTTTTCGCCGGAGGCATTGATGCTGAAATAGACATCGTGGTAACTACTGTTGAAAGGAAGCCCGGTATGTTCCGGTTTTTCCCAATTTCCGCTGTTCCCCAGAAATGTTCTATAGATATCGTATCCTCCTAATCCCGGATAACCGTCGGAGCTGAAATACAGGCACTGCAAGTCTTTTCGATAGAAAGGGCTGTTTTCGTTGCCCGAGGTGTTGATGCTTTCTAAGTTTAGGGCAACAAAGCAGTTACCATCCGGCAGTATGTCGGCAGCCCATAAATCCAATTGTCCTTTACCGCCGGGTCTGTCAGACACGAAGTAGAGTACCTCTTTGTCAGTCTCCTCCGAATATCTTAAAGTCGGGCTGTTGGAGGTAAACCCTGCCTGATTGATGCCAAGGCGCTGAGCAGGCCCCCAGGATTCCCCATTGCGCTGACGGAAGAAAAGATCACACCGGATTTCAGTAACGGTAGTGTATTCGCAGATGGAGTAATAGATTCGGGAATAATCGCGATTGAAGGCGGTATGTGCAATATGCTTACCTGGCTCGTTAAAATACTCGGGAAGTTCCTGTCCCTGTGCTCCATTCACCGAAGTCATTATCCTGTGCAGAGGGCGAGGCGGTCGGTTCTGGTCTTTAGGGTTTATCACCAGGAAACTGGTGTAATACAAAGTATCCTCATGATAGACAGCGGCGATATCTGAAAGAGGAGAATTGATGGTAAAACCGAGATTTTTGATGGCTACAATACCCTCCTGAGTCATCACTTCCCGTGCGAAAGTGATATCCGTCAGGCCCTTTTCTGCGGCAGCCACTTCCGTTGCATTGGAGGCGGGGCACCTTGACAGAAATTGATGGTATAGCTGTTCTGCGGCATCGTAGTTGCCCATAAACTCCTGCGCCTGAGCAGATTTTAGCAATGCACTGGGGAAATTCGCCGATTCTGGACTGTTCAGCACCCGGGCGAAAGCATTTAATGCATGCGGATAGGACTGAAAACCGAAGGCGGATTCCCCAAATCGGTTCCAGACATCTACCCGGGTGGAGTCATAGTAAAGCGCTACCTCGTAGTAGCGAAGTGCGGCATAGTAATCTTTTTTAGCAAATGCGGTATCCGCTGCCTCGAGCCAATTTTTCAAGGATTGCCCCTGAACAGCTGCGAGACCTCCAAAAAAGAATCCTGCAAAAACGATCCATCTAATTATCATAAACTCTAAACAAATTTTTTGGCAACAATCATTGAAACCTGAATTGCTGCCAATTTCCGGGGAAAAATTATATCAAAGGACAAACTTTAAAAGTGCTTAGCACAGGCACTTTATTGACCACATAACGCAGGGAGAACTCCGGACCTCCACGGCGCTGGGTGGCCACATTGAAGCCCGACACGTTGATATCGTAGGTAAATCCGGCCTGCCAGCGGTTGTAAGCGACCTCTATTCCAGGAATAATGGCATCCCCAATCTCATGGAAGCGATAGCCGGCCCCAAGTTGGAGGGAGAACTGCTCTCCGGGCCTGGAGCTTAAATACACTCTGCCGCCCAGCATACCAACAAATTCCTGATAAGGCCCCTGGAACTGCGCACTGAAATTGGCCACCATATCGACATCCTGACTCAACATAATTACACTCATGATATAGGGACTAATCCGCATAAGCAGTTTATCTGAACCTGCATTTTCAATAAATCCCTGGTCAGGCCGTGAAAAGTGGAATAAGCCCGCCCCAACGTCCAGTCGGGAGCGCTTGGTTAGTTCATCCACCAACACGTATGTCTTCTCGTTTTGAAATCTAAAATTCAGACCTGTACTGAAGCTGGGAAAAAATCTCGTGAAGTTGGCAAAGTTTTCTCCATCGGGAAGCGATGGGTCATATATCCCCCGGGATGGGTCGTACTGCCGGTCGAAACTCAGGTCGGCAATTTTAAACCCTCGCTGATTGATGGTTGCCGCTGCACCCACCGTACCAAAAATCCCCCCGTCGAGTTGATGTGTGTAAGAACCACCCAGGCCAAT
>CAYTNI010000470.1:0-2668 GCA_964439115.1 uncultured Saprospiraceae bacterium | reverse complement strand
GTTTGTTGGCTGTTTTTCTCTGTGTGACAGCGGAATTAATGATTTTACGCGACAACTTGGTTTGCACCTCTTTAAAACCGCTTTTTCCTTATTTTTACCTCAAAAAATTATGCGGGTAGTTGTACAACGCGTATCGGAAGCCTCCGTAGTGGTTGATGGGGAAAAAAAATCTGCCATAGGAGTGGGGCTTCTTATTCTTTTAGGAATTGAGGACTCGGATGCGGACGAAGATGTGGACTGGCTCTGTCGGAAATTAACGGCACTGCGCATTTTCAATGATCCGGAGGGCGTGATGAACCTATCAGTAACCGATATCGGAGGCTCCATCATTGTGGTAAGTCAGTTTACCCTTCACGCCAGCACCAAAAAGGGAAACAGACCCTCCTACATCAGAGCCGCAAAACCAGATTTCGCCGTTCCGATGTATGAAAAATTCATTCACAGTCTGCGGGAAATATCGGGACTGGACGTACAAACCGGCGTTTTTGGTGCGGATATGAAGGTTGGTCTGGTCAATGATGGCCCGGTAACCATTCTCATGGATTCAAAAAATAAGGAATAATGACTATTGAAAATGCACAGGAAACCGTGGATGCCTGGATTCGGTCGGTGGGCGTCCGGTATTATAGCGAATTGACCAATACGGCCATTTTAATGGAGGAAGTAGGGGAAGTGGCCCGCCTGATGGCCCGCCTCTATGGAGAGCAGTCTTTCAAAGCTCCCGAACAGGCGGAGACTGCCAAAGATGACCTCGCAGATGAAATGGCCGATGTGCTCTTCGTCCTCATTTGCTTAGCGAACCAAACCGGCGTCAATCTGACCGATGCGCTGCATCAAAACCTGGAGAAGAAAACCCGGCGCGATGCACAGCGCCACGCTGAGAACCCCAAACTGAAAGGATAAGCCGGCAATTTATTTGAAAGGGGAGCTGTCGCCCTGTCGCTGGATCAGATCCTGTGCAAAAAATATGCTGAGCCATACGCCGGTTACCGCTAAAATGACCAGCCAATCGTAGTAGCGCTGTAAAATCAGGAAGTCGTAAAGCCCGTGAAAGACCACTGCCCACAGCAGCCCTTGCAGCAATAAACGCCACTTGCGCTCGGGATGCAGCCAGGCCAGTCCCGCATAGTATCCGATAATTACGGAGAACAGCGCATGCGCCGGTACAGCAGTGAATGCGCGCAAAATGGTAGTGCCCAGGCCAAACTCTGATGCGTAGAAAATATTCTCCAGGGTGGCAAACCCCATTCCGATCATGACGGCATAGACTACGCCGTCAATAGGTTCGTTGAAAAAAGGTCTGGGAAACGGGTAAAACACCAGGGCCAGAAATTTGCCAAGTTCTTCCCCTATGGCAATGAGCAGGATGGAGACAATGAGCTTCAGTTCCATGGAGGACGGATATGAAATGCCCAGCATGACCATCCAGCGTTCCAGGTGCATGGAAGGATAAGTCAATGCCATGCCCAGCAAAAAACAAAGCATCAGCGGCCCCCGATGTTCCTGCTCGTGGCGGTCCATCCTGATGATATACCAGGAAATGACGATACCCGGTATTATGGCGAGGAAGAGCAGGAGGGGATCCATTACTTCAGTTTCCTTTAGTCTTGTTTTGACAAAAAACGATGAAGTTGCGCACGATTTTTTGCGTTTTTGCTGTGGCCTCCCAGATGCCCATGTGTGCTACCTTCTCCAAAATATGCACAGAGGATATGGGCGCCAGCGTGGTTTGGGCCAGACTGTGCGCTTCCGGGATGGCCTTATCTTCCTCACCGATGATAAACAACACGGGCCATGGCGCTTTTTCCAGCGCGGAAGAGCGGTCGGGGCGCACCATCATGGCTTTTAATCCGCCAATGATACCCTCGCGGGGGTACATGGAGGCGGCCAGGATAAGGCTGTTGACAATAAAAGTGTGGCTTTTGGCAAAAGCCGGGGTAAACAGTGCGGGAACGAGCTGCTTGACGAAGAGCTCGTGGCCTTGTTTTTCAATAAATTCTATCTGGCGTTGCCGGGCTTCTTTTTTCTCGGGCAGATCGGCATAAGGGTGGGAGTGAAACAGCCCAAGCCCGGAAAGCATCTCCGGAAACTGCTCGGCAAAAGCCAGTGCGGTATAGCCGCCCATGGAATGACCAATCAGCACGAAGGGCTGTAGTCCAAGCTCAGCGATGACGGCATGAACCGCCATGGCATACGCTTCTATTGCTGGTTCGTCGAGGGGCTCTGAACTGCCAAAACCCGGGAGGTCAATGGTGACTACCCGGCAGCCTTCTTCCAGCAAATCCTCCCGGAATCCGCTCCACATACTTTGGTCTTCACAAAAACCGTGTAGCAGGACAATTGGCATACCTTTTCCTTCCGCACGGAAAGCTACTTTTCGATCCTGGAAGTGCACATAATTCATGGAAGCGAATTTTATTGATTTTCAGGGCAAAATTACGCAATCAAATCGAGTTGATATTTTTATTTTTTATTTTTTCAACGAACTTTATTTTGTGAGGCGAGAGTTTGCGGTATGCTGACAGTCATTCTCAAGAAGTATGAAGAAAGGGGGTTGCTTGGGTAGGCTGCAAAGCAACCTCTATGCGCCATCGTAACTTTTGCTGATGTCATCTTTTTGCGCCTTATTAGGCCTTGGCGCTGCAAAATAAAATTTTATGGATACCCT
>CAYTNI010000469.1:0-2674 GCA_964439115.1 uncultured Saprospiraceae bacterium | reverse complement strand
AAAGGTCAGGTACTGGTAGAGTTTGAATAACCTTAGTGGTGGTGCGTTCCATGATGCCCGTGGTGGATAGATTCGCCGTGTAGGGTGTGGTGGAGGGCATGTTTCAGCCAGGCATACCACTTTTCCAATCCATCTCCTGAGGTAGCCGATACTTCCATAAAAGACAACCTGGGGTTAACCTGCCTGGCGTAACCAATGGCTTTCTCCAGATCAAACTTTAGATAGGGGAGCAAATCTACCTTATTAATGAGGCAGACGTGCGCGGATTGAAACATGTCCGGGTACTTTATGGGTTTATCCTCTCCTTCGGTGACGCTCATGATGACGATGCGGGCCTGTTCCCCAAGGTCAAACATGGCTGGGCATACCAGGTTTCCGACATTTTCAATCATCACCACCGACCCTTCAGAAGGATTGAGTATTTTTATCGCCTTGTGGATCATGTCCGAATCGAGGTGGCAGCCTTTTCCGGTGTTCACCTGTACTACAGGGGCGCCTGTTGCGGCTATACGGTCGGCGTCTTGAGAAGTTTGTTGATCCCCTTCGATGACAAACATAGGCACGGTATTGCCCAAATCTGTGATGGTACGTTCGAGGAGGGAGGTTTTACCCGAACCGGGGGAGCTTACCAAATTCAATGCGAGAATATTTTTAGCTTCGAAATAACCCCTGTTGCGCTGAGCCATGAGGTTGTTCTTGTGTAAAATATCCTGTTCGAGGTTGATTATGGTTTTTGATATTCCATGTTGGTGGTCATGATGGTGGTCATGAAGGTGAAAATGGTCTTGGTTTGACTCTGATGGAGTTGAGATGGTCACCGCCTCTGAGGGTTGGTTGCAGCCGCAAGTAGTACACATATTGTAAGGTAATTTAGTGAGTGCCACAAAGTTCTGTGAGTACGCCGAAGGTGGATTTTGGATGGAGGAATCCGATTCGAAGATTTTCAGCGCCTTGTCTGGAAGTTTGGTCAATCAGATCTACACCGCGTTGCGCCACTGTTTGGAGAGCATTGTCCACGCCATCCACTGAAAAAGCGAGGTGGTGCAGGCCGGCTCCCTTTTTAGCGATAAATTTGCCGATGGGGCCGTCAGGGTCAGTAGATTCCAGGAGTTCGATTTTTGTCTGACCAACCTTAAAGAATGCGGTTCGCACTTTCTGATCGGGGATTTCTTCGATAGCGTAGCAAGAGAGTCCGAGTTTTTCTTCGTACCATGCGATAGACTCTTCGAGGTTATCCACGGCTATGCCAATATGTTCGATGTGAGAAATTTCCATGTAAGAAAGATTTACAGCTAAAAATGAAAGTAAAAATAACAATTTGGCCAAAAGTCGGCAATGACTTTTTCAGTTTTATGGGTGATTTTTGGCATATTTCGGACAAATTAAATGTGGGTCAACATGGAACCGGAATATCAATGAATAAGGTTATAGTTGTTTATAAAAATCTCAAAAGGAAAAAACGAAATTCAAGCCAGCATCATTTTGCTTGTTGAATTCTAATAAAGAAACATTTATTCAAACCACATCAGGGAATCATGTTTAAAATCAAACATTTACCGCATATAGCCGATATCAGAATCCTGGTGGAGTCGGACAATCTTGAGGGGTTATTCCAGGGATCACTTGAAGGGATGTGTGGGATTTTATGGCAGGAAGAGCGGCCGGAGCTCCACCAGAAAGTGGAACAGGTCAAGGTAGAACTTCAGGCTCCGGATACGACCGTATTACTCATTGACTTTCTTTCGGAAGCCCTGACGATGATACTGTCCCGCAAAATTCTTTTCAGAGAACTGGAAATTGTTCACCTATATGAAAGAGAATTGGTAGGACTATTGAAAGGATTTCCGGTAGAAGGCTTCGACGATGATATTAAGGCGGTCACCTACCACGAGGCGGAGGTCATCCAAAATGAGGAAGGGAAATGGGAAACCGCGATAGTGTTTGATATTTAAACCACAGTCTTTTTTTCAAACACCTTGAAGGTGTAGTTGTATTCATTTTTTTCGTCTGCGAGGTGTGCTTCTTCGAAGAGGAGATGCCAATCGTCTTTTGGGAATTCTGGAAAAAAGGTATCGCCTTTTACCACTGCATCTACATCGGTGAGGTAGATTTTATCCCATAGGGGCATACTTTGAAGGTAAATATCCCCGCCTCCAATGATGAAAGCTTCGGTTTCTCCGTTATCGAAGGCAATTTCGAGGGCATGTTCTATAGAATAAGCAATGAGGCAATTGTCGGCCACAAAAAAAGGATTTCGGGTGACGATGACATTGGTGCGATGTGGCAGGGGTCTTCCTATGGACAAAAAGCTTTTCCTTCCCATAATAATATGGTGATTCAGGGTATTGCGCTTGAACCATGCCAGATCGGCGGGGAGGTACCAGGGAATTTGCTGGTTATTGCCGATGACATTCCCCTTAGCAACGGCAACAATGGCGGATACGATCATTTTCTTGAAATATGCCTCAAAGGTTGCAAAAAATATTAAAACAAAAAATTTAACAAAAACAATTTGCTTTAAAACAATTTGTGTTTTATCTTTGTGAGGTAATCAAACATCCACTTTCAAACACAATCAAATGGGTACCACGTATTACAATGCTTCAGGCCGCTCATCGGAGCGGGAGGACAGTCGCTTGAATCGGAAAAGTGCAACCCCACAGCGTGGACATGA
>CAYTNI010000468.1:0-2681 GCA_964439115.1 uncultured Saprospiraceae bacterium | reverse complement strand
CCAAAATAAATGCTTCAGAACCTATATAGGTATGGGCTATTATGGCACCATTACTCCTCCGGTAATCCTGCGTAATATCTTCCAAAACCCAGGCTGGTACACTCAATACACCCCCTATCAGGCTGAAATTGCTCAAGGGCGCCTAGAAGCGATCCTTAACTTCCAAACCATGGTGAGCGAACTTACCGGCCTGCCCATTGCCAACGCCTCCCTCCTGGATGAAGGTACTGCCGCCGCCGAGGCTATGCACATGTTCTACGAACAAAAAAATAAGCGTGCAAAAGGTGAGCCGGCTAACGAATTCCTGGTATCTGCTCAGGTGTTTCCCCAAACTATTTCTATCCTGAAAACGAGGGCCAAACACCTCGGAATCAACATCATCGTACAGGATGAACGCCAATTCGAGTTTACGTCGAAAACTTTTGGTATCCTCCTGCAATACCCCGCTATGAATGGCGCTGTGACCGACAACCGCGCCCTGGTAGAAAAAGCGCGCGCTGCTGAAATCTACGTCACAGTGGCTGCTGACCTGCTCAGCTTAGCCATCCTTACACCACCGGGAGAATGGGGAGCAGATGCCGTTGTGGGCAATACCCAGCGCTTTGGAGTACCTATCGGTTATGGCGGCCCCCATGCTGCTTTCTTCGCTACCCGCGACGACTTCAAGCGCGTCATCCCGGGCCGTATCATCGGCGTATCAGTGGATATGCACGGCAAACGCGCACTCCGCATGGCGCTCCAAACCCGTGAACAACACATTCGCAGGGAAAAGGCTACTTCCAATATCTGTACTGCACAGGCCCTTTTGGCCATCATGGCCGGCATGTATGCGGCCTACCACGGCCCCACGGGTATTCGCGCCATCGCTGAACGGGTACATACGCTTACAGCTGTTTTGGCACAGAATCTCACCGCAATCGGCTATCACCTTCCCAATGTACATTATTTTGATACACTTTTTGTAGATGCTGACGGCAAATTACAGGAGCAAATCCGAAAGGTGGCATTGGCACATGAAGTCAATTTCTACTATCCCACCTCTGGCGGTGTGCAAATCAGCCTCGATGAAACCACCCTGCTTCGTGATGTGGAGGATATCGTGAAAATATTTGCTGAGGCAAAGGAATCCAGCTTCACTTTTCTTGCCACAGAACCACAGGAAATGAGCCTGCCTTTTAAGTTGACTCGTGAGACGCCGGTGCTATCCCATCCGGTGTTTAGCGCCCATCATACGGAAACCAAGATGATGCGCTATATCAAAAGGCTTGAAAACAAAGACCTTTCCTTGACGCATTCCATGATTTCTTTGGGCTCTTGCACCATGAAGCTCAACGCCGCCGTAGAGTTAATGCCTGTGAGTTGGCCGGAATTTGCCAATATCCATCCTTTTGCTCCATTAGACCAGACCCAAGGGTATCAGCAAATTTTCCGGGAGCTGGAAGCCTGGCTGAGCGATATTACCGGCTTTGCTGCCTGCTCTCTTCAACCCAACTCGGGTGCCCAGGGTGAATATGCCGGCTTGCTCACCATTCGGGCATATCACGAGGCGCGGGGAGAAAATCATCGCAATATCGCCCTTATCCCTTCTTCCGCCCATGGTACCAATCCCGCCAGTGCTGTTATGGCTGGGCTTGAAGTGATTGTTGTGCAATGCGATGACCATGGTAATATTGACGTAGAGGATCTTCGCACCAAAGCTGAACAAAACCGCGACACGCTTGCCGCACTTATGGTCACCTATCCCTCTACCCACGGGGTATTCGAAGTGCGCATCCATGAAATTTGCGATATCATTCACGAATGTGGCGGTTTGGTGTATATGGACGGCGCCAATATGAACGCACAGGTTGGTCTCACCAGCCCTGGAAGTATCAGCGCAGACGTATGTCACCTCAATCTGCATAAGACTTTCGCTATTCCTCACGGCGGCGGTGGCCCCGGTATGGGCCCAATTTGTGTAAATGAAAAGCTTAAGCCTTTTCTTCCCGCCCATCCATTAGTCAAAACCGGTGGCGAACAGGGCATTGATGCCGTCTCGGCTGCACCGTGGGGAAGCGCATCTATCCTACTCATCTCTTATGGATATATCCGACTGCTCGGACCCGATGGACTGACAGACGCTACCCGATATGCCATTCTCAACGCCAATTATATTAAATCCCGGCTGGAGCAGGATTACTCCATCCTTTATGTGGGGGATAAGGGTCGTAGCGCTCATGAACTGATTGTGGACTTGCGGCCGTTCAAAAACTTTGTTTCTGCTGAAGATGTGGCCAAGCGCCTTATTGATTATGGCTTCCATGCACCCACACTCTCGTTCCCGGTAGCGGGTACAATTATGATCGAACCTACAGAAAGCGAAAGCAAGGAGGAGCTCGATCGCTTCTGCGATGCGCTGCTTCAAATTCGCAGGGAAATTGATGAAATTGCTGCAGGGGATGCCAATCCGGAATCTAATGTGCTGGTCAATGCACCCCATACCGCAGAAGTGGTGACCGCTGATGCCTGGCCTTATGCCTATTCAAGGGAAAAGGCGGCCTATCCGCTTCCGTGGCTTCGCCAAGGGTATAAGTTCTGGGCTTCCGTGGGCCGTATTGACAACGCCTTCGGTGACCGCAACCTAGTGTGTACCTGCCCTCCGATGGAAGTGTATATGTCGAAGGAGGATTAATGCTTACCGA
>CAYTNI010000467.1:0-2682 GCA_964439115.1 uncultured Saprospiraceae bacterium | reverse complement strand
TTGTAGAGCCGGCCACTTTCGACAACCCCGATGGTGTGTTGAATCCTTTTAACCGGCGGTTTTTTGCACAACGAATGGAGCTGCAACAACAATACAGCGCTTTTGCTAGCTTTCAAATTTCGAGGTCATTATCCCTCAGGGCTGCTTTGAATCGAATGGGCCAGGAACCGTTTTATGATTATACCTACATCCAACCTCTTACCGGTGAACCTCAATCCTCATTTGATTTTGCAGAAACAGAGCTTTGGTTGCGCTATGCCTGGAAGGTAAGGACATTCCGGATGTTGGGTTTTGAATCTGAAATCCAATCGGATAGGCCGGTAATTACCCTCCGCGTGACCAAGGGATGGAATGGCATTCTGGGAGCCGACTACGACTACTGGCGCCTCCATAGCCTGATGCAATATACCCTTCGCAGCCATCGGCTCGGGGCAACTTCCATGGCATTCGAGGCGGGGTGGGCTACCGGGGATGTGCCCTTTTCCCGCTTGTTTACCGCGGTTGGTACCGGGGCTGGCTGGAATACCCTGAGCCTCAACAACGCTTTTGAAACGATGCAGCCTTATGAATTTGCAGCTGACCGCAATCTGCACGTTTATATGCAACACGAATTCGGACGCCTTACGAGAAAGTCAGATTGGTTCCAGCCGCAGCCCGTACTTATCCACCGTATGGGTTGGGGCGGCCTCACACAGCCGGATGCCCATGCGCCTATCTTAGTTGCCGCAATGAACCGTGGATATTGGGAGAGCGGAATGGCGATAAACTCCCTGCTCCGGTTCAACTACGTCAATATCGGATGGTTGAGTGCGGGCATAAAGGTGTTATACCGTTACGGACCGTATCGCTTGGATCGTTTGGAAGATAACTTCGCTTACCGATTGACGCTGCAGGTGAGCCGTTAATCCAGTTTAGGATGTTGTTCGTGGTAATTGGTTTGGCTCTGATAAGCTTTGGCCACCCTCAGGATATCGCTTTCGCGGAAAAGCTTACCCATCCAGGTGATGCTAGTGGGTTTGCCTTCGATGAATCCGTTGGGAACCACTACTGCCGGATGACCGGTGTAGTTGCTGATGCGGAGTCCATCGCTGGCCCAGGAGGGGTGAACAATCATATCCACTTCCTGGAAGAGCTTGTCCACATCGGCAATGAGTTGAGCACGAAGGCGGTTGGCTTTGATATATTCTACTGCCGGCACCATTCGGGCGCTGCGGAAGATGTTGGGCCATGAGCGTTTGAGCTGTTGAGCCAACATATCATCCTTGTTTTCGCGGGTGAGTTCATCAAATGCGGTGGCCGCTTCTACTCCGATGATGAAGTCAATTTTTGGCAGCGCCGGGAATTCCACAGGTACGAGTTGGAAGCCCATGGTTTGCAGTGTCTTCAGGGTCATGCTGTCCTGTGCCTTGAAGGGATACTTTTTGTCGAAAGCGCTTTTGACATATCCGATTTTAACCAACTTGGGGCTGATATTCGGTGAGTAGTCGAAAGGTACGTTGGTCACTGTGGTGCGGTCCTTAATATCGGGGCCGTGGATATAATTGAATACGATAGCGCAATCCTCGGCGCTGCGGGCAATTGGGCCTATTTTATCCATGGTCCAGGAAAGGGTCATGGCGCCATGACGGCTAACGCGGCCGAAGGTGGGGCGAAGTCCGGTGGTGCCGCAAACGGTAGAGGGCGATACGATAGAGCCTAAGGTTTCGGAACCGATGGCGAAGGGCACCAAACCGGCAGCTACAGCGGAGGCCGGCCCTGCGGAAGATCCGCTTGAGCCTGTATTGGTATCCCAGGGGTTGCGGGTTTGTCCGCCAAACCACGTGTCGCCCATGGCCAGTTCACCCAGGCTGAGTTTGGCGACGAGCACAGCACCTGCTTTTTGTAGTTTTTGTACTACTTCGGCGTCGTAATCGAATTTTTGATCTTTAAATGGCGTAGCGCCATACGTGGTAGGATCTCCCTTGGTGGCAAACATATCCTTGAGGCCGTAGGGGATGCCGTGCAGAAATCCGAGATATTCACCTGCGGCGATGGCTTTGTCGGCAGCCTGCGCTTGTTCAAGTGCTTTTTCTTCAGTGAGCGTAACCACGCAGTTCAGCTTTCCATTGTACTTCTTCAATCTTCCGAGAAAGATTTTGGTCAACTCCTCAGAGGTGATCTGCTTAGTGGAAATGAGTTTTGCTAATTGTCCAATGGAATAAAAGGCCAGATCTTCCTTGTTTTCCGGCATGCGCACGTTGCCGACGCCGGAGAAGCCACCGCCCTCACTGAGCTGATTAATCACGTATCCGGGAGGTAGCGGCTGAAACTGGAAGGCGGGTGGGAGCGAATTGGGAATTGACGAAGCTCTATTGGCGATATAGGCATTCCGGTTTTCCTCTAAGTTGGAAATCATGGAGTCCACTTCAGCCTGGGTCATTTCAAGTCCGGCTATTTTGGCAGCTCGTTTGGCATCATCAGCGGAAATGGCATCAAGGAGTTGAGGGCCTACGAAGGCGCCAAAAACGAATGCTCCTATCACGAGCGAGGCTATCCAGCCCCATGTATTCCAAGAACGGTTCATATCGCGTTGTTATTTTGGCTGCAAAGATAAGCCATTAGCGCTGGATGACAAAAAATTGCCGGAAAGTGCTGCCATTTGAAAAAGGAGCTTCCAGCAGGTAGAGGCCCGACGGTACATGT
>CAYTNI010000466.1:0-2683 GCA_964439115.1 uncultured Saprospiraceae bacterium | reverse complement strand
TGCGATTTGATAATCGCGATTGTTAAAAAACTCGGAATCGCTTTCGCGAAGAGAAGTCATAGTGGCAAACTGTGCTGTAACCGCGTTGGAGATATTCAGCCTGGCTCTCAGGAACTGCTCCCTTGTACGGCGGTCTTCATACCCCGTAGTTTGTACCACCTTATTCCAATTGTCAGAATGCCCGGTTTGAATATCCCACTTGGGGTGTCCCCGATTGAAAAAGAGGATGTGGCGCACCGCCGAGGTGATGGCCACCAAAGCCGAGTCGGGGATATTCCATTGCAAGGGATTCCAGGCTTCCACTTCGGGAGACTGCCGGGTGCGGCGTTCGGTTTTCAATGTGGACTGCAGCGCAAATTTGGATAGAAATTGGCGGACTCCGGTAGCATTAAACCAAACGGCACGGGGTTCGAGCTGGATGCTTTGGAGCAGATTGGCAAAATCCACCCGAACGAAAGTATTGGTATTGGCCGGTACGCGCACAAAATCAGCGAGATCAGGAAATGGTGCCGGTTCCATTTCGTTAGGCTGAATAATACCGTCGTTGTTGTTCAGGGAGTCGAGCCAGATATGCGTTCCCTCGCCCTGACGAACGCGGACGAAGGTAAATTCAAGGCGGGGCTCCTGGCCGGAACCCGCCTCATACGTCGTGTTGGATTGGAAGGCTCCTTTCCATGCCGCAATCTGGAGGTCGGAGCGGCCCAGGAAATTGCGGGCCCCCTGTTGGTTGGTGAGTTGTTCGTTTTGAATGTCCAGCTGCCTCCAGGTTAGGTTTCCTGACCAGGTCACGCCTTTGGCAAAGCTGCGACTGCCATTGAAGTTCCATTCATCTGCGCGGGTGTTGCGCGAAAAATCGTCCATGAAAGGTGCAAAGTCTTGCCGGCGTTGAAAATGGGTGGCCCAAAAGAATTTTTCCCGGGGGCCGGTTCGCTCGGCAAAAGCCTTGACGAGATTAAAGTAGAAACTGTTGGGCGCAAGGGCCTCGGTTAGGATATTTCTACGTTCGTTGCGCTCACTTTGGGAGAGTACCCCGGCACGCCAGCCACCCAGATTTTTGAAATTTCGCGAAACTTGCAGCCTGGGTCTGAGAAACTGGTTGCGGAGATTTTCAACATTGGCATTCAGCAAGCTGGCATCAGCCTGAACCTGCCATTTGGGGGGGGTTATTTGCATTTGAACCGCATGCCGGGTCCCCTGATAAGAGGTGTCCCGCAAAAAACCGGAGAAAGTGTACTGTAACAAGCCCAAGTCTTTCTTTCTGATGGACAGTGAGGCTCGACCGAGGTTTTCGGTAGCGCGAGGCACGGTACCGATACCTTGAATATCGGTAAGGCTCCAATCGCGAAGAAATTCCGGATCGCGATAGGGGTTGAGTGGACGAAAATGGCGATGCACCCACTCATATGCGGCGTCGGCATCGGCATGCCATCCGGAGCTGTCTGAGCCAATATCCCAGGAGTAGTTGAAGTTTGAAAAAATTGCTCCACCAAAATCGTCATTTCGGTCGAATGCAGAGAACCTGTTGAGGTCTTTTCGACTGATGGCAAGTTCAGTTTTCAGGGAGGACTTGGGCGCAAACTGATGTTCGCCGCCAAGGGCGAACATTTGGTGTTGCTGGGGTGCCACGAGTTGAATTACAGGTTCGTAGTCACCGGTGGGAGCACAGGTTGTGGGGTCAGGTGGCGACCAGCGATAGACCCTTTCGTTGGCTACGAAAGCGGCATCCAGCTTATAATTGCCGCGTCCCTGCCCCACCTGACTGAAGCGGGCAGTATATCGGGCGAGATTGGGATCCGTACTAAATATCAGCACGGAGTCACGGAGACCACATGCAGTAAGGGTATCCACCAAGAGATATTGTGCGCGATAAGGCTGAAAGTCAGCTTGCAAATCCACGCTGGTACTTATGGCTGCGCTAAGATCATCTCCTGCATTTGCCAAAATCTGGCGTTGAGCGGGCGTGAGCGGGTTGAGTCCAAGAGAAGTACGGCTATCTTGCTGTCCGAACAAATTCGCGTAGAACCTGGTCTGCTTTCTTTGAAATTCCGCATTAAAAGCATACAAGCTTCTGAGATAGTTCTGGTCAGAATACTCAAACTCAATGATGATCCGACTGTCTTTGGTGATGAGCCTTCGATTGGTGAAGGTCACTTCCCCGCGATTATAATCAATGATGTAATCAGTTTCAATCCCCCTGACGAGGAGGTATCCATCCAGCCATACTTTTTCAGTACCGGCAAGGACGATGACGAATTGTTCGCCGGTATTGCCCTGAAGGCGGTAAGGCCCCTGATTCCCTTCAATGGCCTGGATTTGGTTGCGGGCAAATTGTCCGCGAGAAACAGCCAGACCGGAATTTCCGCTCCAGGTGCCCTTCGGAGAATTCGGCGACTGGATGCTGAAGGACAAGCCCTGCAATCTTTTGAAATAATTCAAAAAATAGCTTTTGGGTCGGAGAAGGTCAAAGTCTCCGGCAATGAGCTTGCCCCGTCCTTTGCTGAGTTGAAAGAACACCCTGTCAAACTCCCGAAGTTGCCGGGTGTTGCCCGCTGGCTGAAGAGGAATGTTTTGATCAGTAATAGCGGCGAGCAAGTCAATTCCGTCGCCCAATTTTCCAGCCATTTGCAGATTGAAATTGGAATTGAGTACCAGATCCTGGTTATTGCCGAAAGAAATTCCTCTG
>CAYTNI010000465.1:0-2687 GCA_964439115.1 uncultured Saprospiraceae bacterium | reverse complement strand
GGATTGGCGATTTTCATCCTACAAAGTTAGGGCTTTTTGATCAGTAAACAACGGCCCAAAAGGCAAAGTTCCGGACAACCTGACCAAGAGCAGTTTATGGATTTTGCCGAGAATATAGAAACCTTCAGATAAGGACAACCATTAATTTTTGCAGGAGATCTTAAAGTTTAATCGCCTATTTGTGAAAACATGTTTTAAATGAACCATTCCGCCAGTTGATTGTCCTTACCGAAAAAAATTACAACTGCATGTCGCGTATCGTTAAATCCGGACTGATTCAAATGAGTATTCCACTCACAGAAGGCGAGGCAGGTTTACCGGAAATCATGGAAGCCATGATTCAGAAACATATTCCGTATATAGAGTCTGCCGGTGAGCAAGGCGTTCAAATTCTATGTCTTCAGGAGTTATTCAATGCGCCGTATTTTTGTCCGAGCCAAGACAGCCGTTGGTACGATGCGGCCGAGCCGGTGCCCGGCCCCACAGTGGAGCGCATGGTGGCTTACGCCCGCAAATATGGTATGGTGATGATTGTACCTGTGTTTGAACGCGAACAAGCCGGCGTGTTATACAACACCGCAGCGGTGATTGATGCCGACGGCACCTACCTTGGCAAATACCGTAAAAACCACATTCCCCATACTTCAGGGTTTTGGGAGAAATACTTTTTCCGCCCCGGCAACTTAGGGTACCCTGTTTTTGAAACCCAATATGCCAAAATTGGCGTATATATCTGCTATGACCGTCACTTTCCGGAGGGTGCACGCATTTTGGGCCTCAACGGTGCCGAAATTGTCTATAATCCATCAGCTACGGTGGCCGGATTATCGCAGTATTTATGGAAGTTAGAGCAACCTTCCTATGCTGCCACGAATGGGTACTTCATGGGCTGTATCAATCGGGTTGGCACAGAAACCCCCTGGAATATCGGCAAATTTTATGGCAGTTCCTATTTTGTGGATCCGCGCGGGCAGATTTTTGCGCAGGCCTCGGAAGACAGTGACGAACTGCTCATAGCAGAGTTTGACCTTGCCATGATTGAGGAGGTAAGGCGTGTATGGCAGTTTTACCGGGATCGGCGACCGGAGACTTACGACCGACTGATCGATTTGTAGTTACCTTTTAAAGCGCTTACCGGCTGCGGGATTTTGCGGCATCGGCATCCCCATTCCAGGCATCTTGCTCATTTTGTGCATCATCTTGCGCATCTGCTCAAACTGCTTCACAAAGGCGTGTATTTGGTCAATGCTATTGCCTGAGCCTGCCGCGATGCGCTTTTTGCGACTCATATTGAGTATATCGGGGTTTTTGCGCTCTTCGGGCGTCATGGATAGGATAATGGCTTCTGTGCGGTTAAAAGCGGAATTATCAATATCCACATCGCGGAGTGCTTTGCCCATACCAGGAATCATACCCATGAGACTTTTGAGGTCGCCCATTTTGCGCAATTGCTGGATTTGAGAAAGAAAATCATTAAAATCCAGTTGATTTTTGCGTATTTTCTTTTCGAGTTGGGCAATTTCTTTCTCGTCAAACTGGGCCTGAGCACGCTCCACGAAGGAGACAATATCACCCATACCGAGAATGCGTTGCGCCATTCGGTCGGGGTAGAATACGTCGAGCGTATCCATTTTTTCCCCCTGACTGACAAACTTGATGGGTTTGCCGACCGTGTATTTGACGGTGATCGCCGCGCCGCCGCTGGTATCGCCGTCGAGTTTGGTGAGCACCACCCCATCGTAGTCAATGACATCATTGAAGGCTTTTGCAGTGTTGACCGCATCCTGGCCGGTCATGGAGTCCACCACGAAAAGGGTTTCCTGGGGTTGCAGCGCATTTTTGACGGCTGCAATTTCCTTCATCATCTCCTGGTCAATGGCAAGGCGGCCTGCGGTATCTACGATAACGACATCGAGGTTGTGGGCTTTGGCATGTGCCAGGGCGTGGAGGGCAATTTCTACCGGATTTTTATTGTCCGTCTCCTTATATACCGGCACGTTGATTTGCTGGCCGAGCACCGTGATCTGGTCAATGGCTGCCGGCCGATAAACGTCACAAGCCACCAGAAGAGGGTTGCGTTTCATCTGGCTTTTGAGGTAGTTTGCCAGTTTACCGGAGAAGGTCGTTTTACCGGAACCTTGAAGACCGGCAATGAGTATGACAGCAGGCTTAGCTTTGATATTGATTTCGGAGGCCTGTCCTCCCATTAGGGCCACCAGTTCGTCCATGACGATTTTGACCATCAACTCCCCAGGTTTTACGGACTTCAGGACATTCTCCGTGCCGAGTGCCTTTTCCTTAACCTTGTCCGTAAAATCTTTGGCGATTTTATAGTTGACGTCCGCATCCACGAGTGCGCGCCGAATTTCCTTAATCGAGTCGGCTACGTTGAGTTCGGTGAGTTTGTGTTCGCCTTTGAGCGTTTTAAAGGCATTTTCCAACCGGTCGGTCAGGTTATTGAACATAATTTTTTATCTTTTTTGTTTTTGCTGTGCAAAATTACAAAAAATGCGCTATGTTTGAAGCAATCTCTCTTTGGTCAAGATTCCATGGACATATTGGATAGGCAGTTTCTGGGTTTGTATGCTTGAATTCCATACACTTAAATTCATATCCAAATGTCCACATCAGCGAAAATTTTATTAATGCTGCTGGCATGGGTTGCCTACACGCTCTTCGTTTTCCGA
>CAYTNI010000464.1:0-2690 GCA_964439115.1 uncultured Saprospiraceae bacterium | reverse complement strand
ACGCAGATAGTATCTGAGAGTTGGAAAATTCGTATGCCGAGGTTGGACAGCTTTTCCACCCAGCGTTGTACAATGTCGGCATTCCAGGAATCTCCGTATGGATTTCCGAACCCCATAGATATGTAAATGACCAACTCTTTCTCTGAGTTGAGGCACAATTCCTGAATATCGCGAACCCTCTCCAATGACTCTGCAATGTCTGCATGGGTATTGCGCTGTTGGAATGTCTCTGATACCGAAAATGGGTATCCCAGATACTTGATTTCTGGAAAACGCGAAGCATCTTCTGCTCCGCGCTGGTTGGCTACAATCGCCAAGAGGGACGTTTCTGTATTGGACAAATCCAGACCAGCCAGTACCTCCGCCGTATCGCGCATTTGTGGAATAGCTTTTGGAGATACAAAGCTTCCGAAATCCAGTGAATTAAATCCCACTTCCAGCAGAACTTGTAAGTAAGCCACTTTTTTTTCGGTGGGAATAAATTCCACGATGCCCTGCATCGCATCGCGGGGGCATTCGATTATTTTTAGTTCCGAATTTGTTGCTTTGGCTGTCATTTCAGGATGTTAAACAAAATTGGCGTAATTTTGTCGAAATTACAAGCTAAAGAACATGCTCAAAAATAAAGTTTTTTGGACAGTAGCCGGTTTTTTACTGGCCGGAATGGGATTAACTGCTCTGATTCTCAGTTTGGTAGGTGTTCAATTGACGTGGCTTGCCTGGCTTACCCGAATCAGCAGATTATTTGCTTTTGTTGTTCATATCCTGCTCATACTGGGTGGATTCGTGGCGGTGTATCTGGCGCAAACCAATTTCAGCGGAGAAGATTCCTAAAGTGCTATTCCACCATTAGATTGCAGCCCCGGAGTTCACTCTGATCTAGCCGCCCCAAAACCTCGAACGTTCCGTCTTCGTGCAGGCGCCCAAGATCTTCAGTGGCTATAAAACTTAGGGTATCGAGATTCGCCAGGTCCGTGACGTTGATAGCTCCCGCCAGTCCGACAGGTCGTAAAGCGAACGGATCGGTGGCTTCCCGAATGGAAATTCGCATGCTCGTTGAAGGTCGAAAAACTCCATCTCCCAGCGAATAAGCCTGGGAAAGCAATTCAGTCATACCATATTCTGAATGAATGGCGGGAACTTCAAAAGCATTTTTCAGTACTTGATGAAGTTTTTCCCTGGTAATTTCTGCTCTTCTGCCCTTCATCCCGCCCGTTTCCATGATGATGGTATTTTTTAAGGGCATTGGACAGTTTTCAGCAAGGTCTAAGAGGGCAAAACTTACGCCAAGGAGGATAACAGGAACCTGGTTTTTTTGACATTTCTTCAGGACCTCATGCAACTCTCCTGTGTTATCGAGATAGAATCCACTGTCAGGGTGTGCTGACTGTCGGATAAAATCATCTGCCATAAAAACCAATGAGGAGCCGCTGCGTTCCAGATAAGAAGGTAGTAGGGCGATAAAGCAAAAGCGGTTAAGGAGGCCATAAAAGCGTTGGAAAGTATGACGGGCCTGAACCCGGTACCAATCGGCATCTCTCAGCAGATGCCTTGATGGTATTTGCCCTGTGGTACCACTGCTGGTGAAAACCTGGACTGCCTCCCAATTTCCGGTTTGAATGGAGTATGTCTTGAATAATTCGATGGGCAGGAAGGGAATCCGACGGGAGTCGGTGATATTGGAAGCATTAAGTCCTAATAATTCCAGATAATGCGCATACAAAGGATTGAAGCGAGCCTGGAAATAAAAAACGCTGAGGATAAGTTCTTCCCACCAGGCAGCCGGATATATATTTCCGGAGAGGGCTGCTCGGGCTGCACCATCCAGCTTAGTTTTGATTTCTTCTCTTTTTGAGGCATACCCTGAATCCAAATCGCGCTTAATTTTGTCTTAATAAAAAAGTTGTATGAACATATTTGCCAAAGTAGTAATGCCGGTGCTGGTTTTTATCGCTGTTGCCTGTATCCAGCGGCCGGAATACCCGGAACAACCTGTGATCTCGTATGAGGGTTTAAGCAAGCGCGTGATTGCTCAGGGCTCTTCCTCAGCACTTCCAGACACACTCGCCCTTCTATTTTCCTTCACGGATGGCGACGGCAACCTTGGCTATGAAAATGACTCGCTGGATATTTTCCTCACCGATAGCCGCGACGGCTTTGTGGAAAACCTCAAGTTACCGGTGTTCCCTTCCCAAGGCACCGGCAATGGTATCTCCGGGGAAATTACCGTAAGAGTGTTTAACAAGCCATTCAATATTTGTTGTACTTATCCCAACGGACAGGTACCCTGCACACCCAGCACCATTTACCCGACGGACACTTTTTCCTACGGTATCCAAATTAGAGACAGGGCCGGAAATTTCAGCAATAAGGTACAATCAGAAGTAATTACCATCCTGTGCAACTGATTTTAAACCAGGTCTTTATCCTCATAGCGTTTTTCCATCGTTTTTAGGTCTAATGGCTTTTCATCCGGATCTTCGCCGGTGCTTTCTGATGTTTCAGGCTCTAAGCCGAGCTTTCGGAGTTCCTCCTCGAGGACTTGTTTTTCCCATTGTGCATCCGTGCGGAATCCGATGGGACCGAATAATTTGATATAATCCAAAACTATTGCGATACCCCAGCCTAACACAGGAAAAATGAACCACCACCGCCCGGGAGAAATAAACAGGTTTAAAACCATGAAGAAG
>CAYTNI010000463.1:0-2705 GCA_964439115.1 uncultured Saprospiraceae bacterium | reverse complement strand
GAGCGCCATCCACAAAAGCAGCGCCACCAAGCGTAAACGGAGAGCCGTTACGACATGAACAGGTAAGGTAGTTGTAATACTCCTGCGCGTTACCCGGGTCAGTGGTAGCTGGAGGCGGCGTAGGTGCAACCCCACCGTTGTTATAGTAAGTAAAGGAAGACATTCCAATCTCTACGGAATCAACGTTATTGCCCAGAGCATCTTCAATGTACCGCTGCGGACCACGGAAGTAGTCAATACCGAGAATAGGAATATTATCACAATACGTATTGACACCGCCAGGGCAGGTACACCCCGTCTGGCCGTCAGTGGCATCAATATTATATACAAAGGCCATGCTACGGCTGGTATCGCAACCGACGTAGTCATCGGTGTAGCACCCCAAATCAGGGTCAGACCACATGGCAAAGAAGGTACTGTCAATATTCTCGATAGCGCGGTTGATGAGCTTGTACCGCTGAAAGGTCATGTCATTTAACTCATCGTTGGTGGCATAAGCAAAAGCCTGCACCTGAACTTCCATTTGGATAGCATCGCCACGAGATTCGGAGTGGATGTTTCCATTGTCGTTGTATATCCAGAAAATCATCTCATCCGGATACTGCGGATCGTTACAGCCGCGAATTTCGATGATGGGATAATCACCAAACTCCGGGTTGTAGTCACCATCTCCGTCCTGATCCCAAAAACCTGCCAATCCCTGGCGTGTATTAGGAAGGGAAAAGCGATTAATTTCCTCAAAGAATGGGTTACCCCGACCTGGCCAACCCTTGACATCTAAGGGAATGTCGTCGGGATTGTACGCTACGCCATCAGCCTGCGCCTTGCGAAAATTTTTGATGTGTTGCTCAATATTAGAGCCCTTTACCACAAAGAATCGGTCCCATTTGGAGCAGATGGCCTGCTCAGTGGTACCCTCATCCGGGTCGAGTGGTCCGGGCCAAAAGTCCTTGCGACCGCTTGCCGAACCATAAGTTTGGGCAGCCATTTTGAGGTTGCCGGCGGGGTCGAGACCTCCGAGCCAAACAGAGCCGGCGAAGATTGCGGATACTTCAGGCACGCCGGGCGGCACTTTGGGTACCACATAGCGGCCGTTATCGCCATCCCACCAGACATCGCCGCCTGAAAGCAGGCGAGCACGCACGTTATTGATGGCCTGATCTATCTGAGCCAGGGCTGCGTCACAATTGAACCGGAAAGAAACATTGCTTCCTGGCGCTGTGGGTTTATCCTGGGCTCCAACCAGATTGGGATTGATATTGGCCTGGGCCGAAAAGGCAATCAGCAAGCCCAGGGCCGTATTCCAAATCCATATCTTTCTGTTCAACATATTATGAAAGTTTTAAATCAACGATTTCGATTAAAAATCAAAGATGGCACCTACAAAAATCCTGCGGGGGAGGCTGTAATTGTTGGGATTCAACAATGCCCATTGGTAGGAAGCAAGGTATGCTTCCACTTCGCGAAGAGAGTTTTGCACGGTGGCAATCTGGTTCTGGCCAAAGGTTGAGCGAAGGAATCCATCATCAGTAGCGGAGCCGGTTGCCGGATAGACATTGATGATGTTGCGGCGATCAAGAAGGTTAGAAACGCGGCAATACACGTTCATTGACATTCCCTTGCCGATATTGAAGTTCTTGTCTAATCGCGCATTAATCGTAAAGTTCCATGGTTTGCGTGCTCCGTTGATAGAACCAATTGTTCCTTCACCACCCAATTCCACGGGAAGGAATTTCCGCGTGTAAGGACGGCCAGAAACCCCAATTGCCTGGAAGTTGAGACCGGTTGCCGCAAGAATATCCATGCCGAACAACCTCGGGCCGGTATAGCGCTTACCAGAATCATAGCGATAATCAGCACTGAGTACCAGGCGGTGGCGCTCGTCAAAGTTGAGCGGGAAGAGCGTGCGGAGATTACCCCTGTTCGTCAGGCCGCGCTGGGAGTTGGCATCCGAACCGGTACCGTCGGCAAATTGAAGCGTATAGTTGGCATTCATAGAGAAGTTGCCCGTGCGGCGGAGGTCGTACACGAAAGAAAAGCCTTTCACTGTACCGAAGTCAATATTGTCATAAGTTTCATACTGGTTGACAATCGGCACAGGGAAGAATATACGCGCCTGAATCATATCGCGCATTTCCTTGTAATAAGCGGTGATGGTCAACGCCGAAGTATTGCTCAACTTCTGCTTGAAGCCCACCTCGTAGTCAATCGTGCGCTCCGGTCGAAGGTTTGGATTATTGCGAATGCCACTGCGATCGAAGAAGTAGTAATAATCCAATGGCGTCGCAATGGTATTGGACGGTGGACGCTGTACCAGCACATCGTAGTGGGCAAAAAAGTTGGCCTCCTCAGAAATAGGGAAAGAGAATGCCAGACGCGGCATGAAATTGGTTTGTACTTCGTAATCCTTGAAGCTTACATTCGGATCGAAGTCGCGTGCGCGTACAAAGTTGATGTTGTCATCTATGCGTGAATCCTTGTAGCGTGGAGTTACTACGCCGGAAGGAATTGCAAGAGCTACGTTGTTCACCGGGGTACCGTTGGGCAGATACCAGATATCGCCATCGCGGTATGCCTGAACCTGGTCGCCGGCTGGTGTGGTGGTATAAACCTTGAACTCATCGCCGATGTTCCCTGGGCGCTCTCCACCAAAACGGCCGTGGAATTCATCAGCTCCCATAATTTCATACAGCGAATAATTATCC
>CAYTNI010000462.1:0-2707 GCA_964439115.1 uncultured Saprospiraceae bacterium | reverse complement strand
CTGATCCGGCCAGGCTAATTGTCAAGCCTCAGCGCATCCGGATAAAAACAGCTGCCCGGGAGGCCACCCTTGAACAATTACTGACACAATGGAAAATGCCTCCTACCCGTTTTGAAGAGCTCGCCATCCTCAATGGCATGAAGCTCCAGGATTTGGTTCCTGCAGGCACGCTTATCAAAACGGTAGGGGAGTAGTGATGGTCCGGTCTGACATTTTTTTGTCAATTTCCATAAAATGGTTTGGTGTGGTGCTTTTTATCCTTGCTATCCGGGTAACAAAGGGATAATTTGTAGGGGTAAAAGAATTTACTCACCCAATCAAATGAATCATGAAACGCATCAAATTTTGGATAACAGGCTTCTTCGCCGGTTTGGTGTTGCTGTTTCTCGCCGGATGTGACAAGAACAACGATTTGGAATTGAATTTATTCGGTGATATTAAGGCTCCAGCAGCCACTGAACTGACGGCAACCGCACCGGCAGCGCCCTCCCTGCAGGATGAACTAGCCGGTGAATGGCTGTTCACTTCCTACAACATCAACGGCATTGAATACATGGGTACCGTGGTAAAAAGCGCTTTGTTCAGGTTTTCAGAGGTAGCCATGCCTGACGCCAGTTACGAGCAAGAGATTTATTTCTACGAAGGCGGCTATGACAAATACTTCGGGATTTACCGGGTGAATGAAGACCTTGGAACGCTTACTCTTGCCTGTGGCCCACAAGTCAGTGAAGGCAAACTGCATTTCGAACACGGCATCAAAATGACCTGGAAAGGCATGCACGGAACGGTTCCGGTGGTCATCATGGCCAAGCGGAACTTCAACGGCAGGTAAGTCACCAGGAGCCGGGAGCTACAACCTTTAAGGTATCTTTCACCTTGTGCGCCTTTTGAATGGCTCCCTCTAAGGTTTCGTCCAAAACCGTGACGTGGCCCATCTTGCGGAATGGCTTGGTAGTTGATTTCCCGTACAGATGAACCTTGACGCCTTCCATGGCAAGGCATGATTCCAAACCTTGGTATTGAGTTGGGCCGGAGTGCCCGGCTTCACCAAGGAGATTGATCATCACCGAAGGTGTTTTCATGCGGGTGCTTCCGAGCGGCAAGCCGAGAATACCTCGCAGATGCTGCTCAAATTGAGAGGTGTAGCACGAATTTATCGTATGATGCCCGCTGTTGTGCGGCCTGGGAGCTACCTCGTTGATGAGCAGTTCCCCGGAGTGGGTCAGGAACAATTCTACCGCCAAAAGTCCGCAGACATCGAGGGCTTCTATCGCCTTTCGTGCCAGGGCTTCGGCCTCTCTTTCCTGTGCTTCAGAGATACGGGCCGGACACAGGAGAAATTCTACCAGATTGGCCTCCGGATGAAATGCCATCTCTACTGCAGGAAAGGTTGCCACTTCGCCCCGGGCGTTTCTGGCAGCCACTACGGCCAGTTCCCTGTCCATATTGACCCAATCCTCCACTATACATGGTGCCTCGAGGATTTTATCCATATTGGCTTCGGATTTCAGCACGGCCACGCCTTTGCCGTCATACCCTTCTGTTCTCGACTTTTGCACCAGGGGAAAGGTTTCCCGGCCTTCCGAAATGGCTGTACGCAGTGCGTCCCCGGATTCGTAAAACCGAAAGGGGGAGCTGGGCAAGCCATGGTCGGCCCAAAACTGCTTTTGAAGTCCTTTGTCTTTGATGATGGCCAGCGCTCCTGGCCGGGGATGGACAATAACCCCTTCAGCCTCCAGCTTAAACAAGGCATCGATGGCCACATGTTCGATTTCGATGGTCAAGACATCCATACCTTTGCCAAAATCATAAACCGCTTGTGCGTCGCGGAAGCTTCCCTCGCTAAATCCTGCGCAATAAGGCCCTGCCGGAAAGTCCTGCGATTCATCCAATGCGTAGATGGGAACATGCCAGTCGGCTGCTGCGACGGCCAGCATTTTTCCCAGTTGCCCTGCGCCGAGGATACCGAGTTTGAAATCAGGTCGGAAAATATTTTGAGGAATCATGGTGCTAACGCTTGTGGTGGGCTGCAAATTTCCAAAATTTGGGGCAAAGTTTATTTTCATACTAACCTGATTAAATCCGATTCGATGTATGGTTTTAGAGATGCATTTACGGAGCGCAAAGTAATCAGATCCACTTTAATTCGGAGTAATTCAGAAAGTTCTTGCTCTATTCCAATTAACTCCAAAAGATCAACTTTCATGTCGAAGTCAATTAAAATATCCAGATCACTATTTTTATTTTCTTCTCCTCGAGCGTAAGAGCCAAATACAGCTAGTAGTGTAGGTTCAACCCTTTGGGTGACAGTTTTAATGATGTTTTCCTGTTGCGGAGTTATCATGACATAAAGATATACCGTTTTTAAAAAAGGTCGGTGGCTAATAACATCCCCATATCCATTCCCCCACTTATTTCGCATTTTTCCTGTTATCGCCCTGATAATCCTCCTCAAAATCAGGCCTTTCAAGCCGAAAAAGCACCTAAGGACAAATATACCTCGCTGCACCCAATTTTCCCAATCCTCCCAAGCTTTTCATCTGCTCCAAAACCTGAACAGCACCACAAGCCCAGGGATCGGATTGCCGCTATCGCAGGCTGCAAGAGGTTTTAAGGGGGATTTTGCAGCAGAAAAGGCTCTTCAATATGGAAGGATTGTGTAAGTAATTGAATTACAGTATTTCTAAATTCTTTTACGCAGGATTCG
>CAYTNI010000461.1:0-2709 GCA_964439115.1 uncultured Saprospiraceae bacterium | reverse complement strand
TCCTACACATCGCCACCACTATTTTGTTTGAATCAGGGGGGCAAAAAGACCACAAAATGTCCAGACAAAAACTTGTAGTCATTCTGGCAGGAGTTGGCGTTTCCTTGTTAACATTGATACATTAATCGGCATGGCGCATTCTGGCCGAATTTTTGTTAATTATCAGACGAAAACTTTATAAAAAAGGTTATTTTCGCCCTGAAAAATGATTTTTGTCACCTAATGTTCCCTGAAGCGTATGAAATTTAGCCATACACGATTTCTTCTTATATCTCTGCTGGTGTTTTTGGGTTTTTGCCTGAATGCCCAGTCAGTCATCCGGGGGGTAGTAACTGATGCCTCCAGTGCCGAGCCGCTTATAGGCGCAGCCATTGTGGTCAAAGGGACAAGTGATGGGACAATCACCGATTACGATGGCTCGTTCGAGCTAAAAATCCGTACACAGCTTCCTGTGACTCTTGTATTTTCATACATCGGCTATGGGGAAAAGGAAATTGTAGTGGAAAATGTCGCTCAATCCCTTAAGGTAGAACTCTCGGGGAATGTGATCACCACCGATGTGGTAGAAATCAAGGGACAGCGCATTTCCGAAAAGCAAAAAGCAAACCCGCTCACAGTAGAATCTCTTGATCTTATCGCCATCAAGCAAGCAGCTACCGATAATTTCTACGATGGCCTGGGCTCTCTCAAAGGCGTTGATCTCACCGCCGCCAGCCTCGGTTTTAAAATTATCAATACCCGTGGATTCAACAGCACGAGCCCTGTGCGGAGTCTTCAAATTATTGACGGTGTAGATAACCAGGCTCCCGGGTTAAACTTTTCCCTGGGCAACTTCCTGGGCTCCTCAGAATTAGATGTCATAAAAGTAGATCTCATCGTTGGTGCAAGCTCCGCCTTTTACGGGCCCAACGCCTTCAATGGCGTGATCAGTATGGAAACCAGGAATCCATTTCTGCATAAAGGCCTTTCTGCATCCCTCAAAGCGGGAGAAAGAAGCCTCGCCGAAGGCGCTTTTCGATGGGCTGATGCCCTGAAAAACAAAAATGGTCAGGAATTCTTCGCCTACAAAATCAACTTTTCCTACATGCGCGCCTACGATTGGGAAGCCGATAACTACGACCCGGTGGACGATACCGACACCGGCATTGGCAATCCCGGACGATTTGATGCAGTGAACATTTATGGAGACGAATACTTCGCAGGTTTTGACTACTCTACCTTCGATCTCCATTCCTATCCGGGCCTTGGCATTTGGCACCGTACCGGCTACCGTGAAAAAGACCTGGTGGACTACAATACCCGCAACGCCAAAGCAAACGCAGCGTTTCATATACGCACCAACCCAGGAGCCGGAATTGAATCTCCTGAATTGATTTTCTCCTCCTCTTTTGGCACCGGAACGACGGTTTACCAGGGTGATAACCGATTCAGTCTGCGCGATATTCTTTTCTTCCAGAACCGCATTGAGTACCGTAAACGCGACAAATACTTTATCCGCGCCTACGCCTCCCACGAAGACGCCGGTAATTCCTTTGATCCCTACTTCACCGCACTCGTACTTCAGGATAGCGCAAAACGCAACGACGACTGGGGAAGGGATTACGTGGACTATTGGCTCAGAAATGTGGCCCCCATCATCAAAAATTCGGAAGACTTCCCAGAACTAGAAATAACCTTCGACCCAATTACATTTGAAGTTATAGCCAACTTTGACCGGCAAGCTGCGCTCGACTGGCTTGCTGCCAACCAGGATCGCCTGGCCGACTGGCACTCCGCTGCCGAAATAGCCGCCAATGAACCTAATCCCAGAACCAGCACCCTCGGCTTTTACGAACCCGGGACTGACCGGTTTAGAGAAAAATTCAACCAGATATCCAATACAAGCAGAAATGATGGCGGCACCCGCTTCATTGACCGCTCCGCACTCTACCATGTACATGGAGAATATAAATTCACGCCCACTTTCCTCGATCATCTCACCGTCGGTGGAAATGCCAGGCTATATACACCGGAATCCGAGGGAACGGTCTTCTATGATACAGCAGGCATCAGTATTACGAATTTTGAATTCGGGGTATATACCGGGTTTGAAAAATCCCTTTTTGAAAAGCGTCTGAAGGCCTCCTTCGCCATGCGGGTGGATAAAAATCAGAATTTCGACTTCCTCGTATCTCCCGCTGCTTCTCTCGTCTGGAAGCCCTCTGATAACAACTACCTGCGCGCTTCCTTTTCTTCCGCCATCAGAAACCCTACCCTTACCGACCAATACCTGTCCCTCAATGTAGGAAGGGCCATTTTGAGTGGTAACCTTAATGGGGTGGACAGCCTGGTGACTATTTCCTCGCTAAGAGACTATCTCGGCACACTTAACCTCGGCGAACTGGAATACTTCAATATCGCGCCGGTTCGCCCCGAGAAGGTACGGACATTTGAATTAGGATATCGCACTACCTTATTCGAAAAACTCTTTGTAGATGCCGGCTATTATTACAACACCTATAATGACTTTTTGGGCTTTAATATCGGAGCAGATCTCAATATAGACCCGGTAACCGGCCGCCCCCTGAGCGTACAGGCCTATCGCTATGCGGCTAACTCTATCAATACCGTCACTACACAGGGTTTTGCCATCGGCCTGAATTATTACTTCGGCAACTATTACATGTGGTCCGGTAATTACTCCTGGAATCGCCTGAATAAGACTTTTGA
>CAYTNI010000460.1:0-2709 GCA_964439115.1 uncultured Saprospiraceae bacterium | reverse complement strand
AAACTTCATGTTTTTTATACGCTTGTTCTTGAGCCATTTGGGGGCATTCCTGCCAGCAATATGGAGTTGGATATGCCCGAAACGCCTGTGGATTTTATTCCATACTTCCTCCAAAAACCAATGAATACCCTCAATATTGGGCTGCCAGTCCAAGGAACCGATAAAAGCGATGCTCAAATTTCGTCTGAAACTATTGAAATCAGGCTTATAATCCCCTGGAGCAATGCCGATTGGGGTAACCATGCCTGCATTCTGGAATCCAAGTGACCTGAACCTCTCCAAATCTTTAATGGTAATGGCTGCTAAAAAGTCATAATGATTCAAATTCGTGATTTCAAAGCGCTTTAATTTTTGAGCCAGGTAGGCCACATATAACTTTTTAAGTGGAAACCGGGTATTCTCGGCAATCCGATCCCAAATTTCGTGCTCCACATTGTGGGCACGCATGGAAATCACTGCTCTGGAATGCGCCCTAATTACCGGAATATACGGCGAAAGGAACAGGGTTTCCAATTGGACAACATCAAAATCTTCCTCCGACAAAAGATGAATCAACTTTTTCTCGAAGGCGGAGGAAACAAACCTGGAAACATGATAGGACTCTTCAGAAAAAAGATTCAGGAACGCATCCCATACCTTGAGCCTGTTATCTACAGAAATAGTATGAATATCCTTATAGTGTTCCAGCTCCACCGGTGTTCGGGTAATTTCGACGTAGTGTTTGCTGGTATTCATGGCCAGCAGGGTAATTTCCGCACCGGCGTGATGCAACGCCCTGCTGAGGCCCGTAACAGCAATGGATTCCCCGTCCTTGAGTGGAAATGGAAATTTTTTGCAGAGTTGAAGTATCCTCATCAGATCCGGTTGCGGGGAGCAAAAATATGCTTTTGTTCCGCTTTCACAAACCGTTCTTTCAGTTTTTAGCTATTCCATGTAAACGGGCTGAAATTCATGTGCACCGGCAGATGCCAAAGACTCGTAGGATTTCCAGCGAATATCTACAATTTCCTGCGCCAGTTGCATGAGTTTTTCCGCCTCTTCAGGGTTCGTGCGGGTAAGCATCTTGTACCGCAGTTCATTGTAGGCATACTCCCGGAATGGTATTGAAGGTCTGGGAGAATCAAGTACGAAGGGATTCTTTCCTGCTTTTCTCAATGTTGGGTTATACCTTAGCAACGGCCAATACGCGCTGGAGACGGCCATTTTTTGTTGGTCTAAGCCCTTTTGCATATCAATACCGTGCGCGATGCAGTGACTATAAGCGAGCACCAGGGAAGGTCCAGGATAAGCTTCTGCCTCTCTTAAAGCTAAAAGTGTCTGCTGTGAGTTAGCGCCCATAGCAATTTGGGCTACATAAACGTTACCATAGGAAATGGCCTGCATGGCCAAATCCTTTTTACCTACCCGCTTTCCCGCAGCAGCAAACTTTGCTGTTGCCGCAGTAGGTGTTGCCTTAGAACTTTGTCCACCTGTATTACTATACACTTCTGTATCCAAAACCAACACATTGACTTTCCTTCCAGAGGCTAAGACGTGATCCAAACCACCGGAGCCGATATCATAAGCCCAGCCATCTCCGCCTATGAGCCAAACGCTGCGCCGCACCAGATGATCAACCACCGACAAAAGGTGTGCCGCCTCTGGCGAATCCATTTGCTGCAGAATCTTTTTAAGGGAGGCAACCCTTTCTCGTTGTATGGCAAAATCTGATTCCAATTCCTGAGGAGCGCTCAACAACCCGTCCACCAGAACAGGATCTAACTGGTCACGCATTTTCTTCAACAACCAGTGCGCCAGGTCGAGATGCTTGTCGGCAGCTACCCGCATACCAAGGCCAAATTCCGCATTATCCTCAAATAAGGAGTTTGCCCAAGCCGGCCCCCTACCCTCCTGATTGGTGGTCCAGGGCGTTGTAGGCAAATTACCTCCGTAGATGGAAGAGCAACCGGTTGCATTGGCCACCAGGAGACGGTCCCCAAAAAGTTGCGACAAAAGTTTCACATAAGGTGTCTCTCCACAACCGGCACAAGCCCCGGAGAATTCAAAAAGGGGTTCCAAAAACTGAGCGCCGTGTACCGTGTCAAAGTTTATCCCTGAACGGGCATTAACGGGGATGCGTTCAAAGAAGGATACATCAGTTCTGGATTTTTCCAAAATTGGCACCTTTTCAGCCATATTAATAGCCTTGCGACTGCGGTCCTTGAGGTCGGTAGCCGGGCATGCTTCCACGCAAAGATTGCATCCGGTACAGTCTTCAGCGTAAATTTGCAGGGTGTAGCGCGTTTCCGGAAAGCCGCGGGCATTGATTGGTGCAGAAGGGAACCCTTGCGGAGCATCCGTTAGTCGTTCCTTGTGGTAAAATTTAGCTCTTATCACGCTATGCGGGCACACAAAACTGCAATTACCGCATTGAATACATAAATCAGGCTCCCAAAGCGGAATGGAATCGGCAATATTGCGCTTTTCCCATTTTGTAGTTCCTGTAGGGTATGTACCATCATCAGGAAGCATACTCACCGGTAACTCATCTCCTCGTCCGGCCATCATTTGCGCCGTAACATTCTGCACGAACCCCGGGGCGAGTTCAGAAACGACAGCTGGAAATTCACGGGTACTGCTCTGCAATGCGGGTATTTCTACTTCGAACATATTGTCAAGAGTTTGATCTACTGCTTCGAAGTTTTTTTCCACTACAGCCCTACCCTTCCT
>CAYTNI010000459.1:0-2712 GCA_964439115.1 uncultured Saprospiraceae bacterium | reverse complement strand
ATCCGGTGTATGCTATTTATGGATTCGTGCGCTTCGCAGATGAAATTGTAGATACCTTCCATGATTATCCGAAGGCTGATCTGTTACAGCGGTTCAGGCAAGACACCTACCGTGCTATCGCGGAGCGGATAAGTTTGAACCCGGTGTTGCATGCTTTTCAGGAAACTGTGCATCAGTACGGTATCGAGATGGAATTGATTGATGCTTTTTTAGACAGTATGGAAATGGATTTGCATTTTCACACTTACGGCGACCATTTGTACAAACAGTACATTTACGGCTCTGCAGAAGTTGTAGGGCTTATGTGTCTGAGGGTATTTTGTGAAGGTGACGATGCGGCATATCAGCGATTGAAGGCTCCGGCGAGGAGTCTGGGTTCTGCCTTTCAAAAAATCAACTTTCTGCGTGACATGGCGAGTGATTACAAGGACAGAGGCAGGGTGTATTTCCCGGGCGTTGACTTTACGCAATTCACGGAAGCAGATAAAATGCAGATTGAGGCAGATATCAAGCAAGACTTTGACGATGCGTTCCTTGGAATTAAGCAATTGCCTAAAGGCGTCAGGCTTGGTGTTTATCTCGCCTACACCTATTATATAAAGCTATTCCAAAAAATTCGTCGCTCTCCGGCTTGCCGCGTTAAAGAAGAGCGGATTCGCGTGGCGGATAGCCGTAAAGTTGCCCTTTTACTTAGTTCGGCCGTAAAACACCAGCTCAACCTACTCTAGCGGTAATGATGAAAAAGGCCGAAGCGGTAATAAATGTAGTTCGCCGGGATCTTTCGATAGCAGAGTGGCGTTTCGCGTTGGTCATGGTGTTTTTGTTTGCTTCCGGATTTGCAGCTCATATAACTCCGCCCCTTCGTCATTTGACAAGTTACACCGCTGATATCTTTCTTTTGGGTATTAACGGCACCTTGCTTTGGTTCATATATCAGTCCAGCCGAGATAAGCGATTATGGCTTTGGTTTGGCAGCACTTATCTCTTCACCTTTTTGGTAGAAGCAGCAGGTGTAGCGACCGGAGCAATTTTTGGTGAATACACCTATGGCCAAGGGTTAAAGTGGCAGTGGCTGGGTGTACCTTTTGTAATAGCCCTAAATTGGACCCTACTCATTTTGGCAGTAAATGACTTAGTAATGCGTTGGTTTCGTTCGTCGGTGGCGATATCCGTTGCTGTAGGAATATGTATTGCGGTATATGATTGGTTCATAGAACCCGTAGCCATAGCCCTGGATTATTGGACATGGGCTGATGGACCGGAGGTTCCCTTACAAAATTATTTAGCCTGGGCGATGGTAGGCATTATGGCCACCACACCGTTATTGGGATGGAAGATTCGCTTCCGGCATTCCTTATTGTCTTTCTATCTGGCCGTGCAGTGGCTTTATTTCCTAGCGATGCAGTGGTTTTTGAGCTGACCAGAAAATCACAAAGCATGTCCAGGGCATACGATTATATCATCACAGGCGGAGGAGCAGCAGGGCTTACCATGGTGTACCGCCTGTTGCAGTCACCCCGGTTGAAGCATAAGCGGATACTGTTGGTAGATAAGGTGGTGAAAGAAAAGGACGACCGCACCTGGTGTTTTTGGGAGAAGAAGCCTGGTATGTTTGAACACATAGTGCGGCATCGTTGGGAAAAGCTGTGGGTACACCAGGGTAAGTTCAGCAGGTTATTGGAAGTAGCTCCCTATACATATAAGGTGATAAGAGGATTGGACTTTTACCGGGAAATGGATCGGGTGCTTCGCGAGAACCCCACCGTAGAGCGGATGAACGCGGAGGTAGATTATGTAAAAACGATAGGTGAGGGGGTTGAGGTTGGAATTGGAGGTAAGTCGTACACAGCTTCCTGGTGTTTCAATAGTATTTACTGGGGCGCGTTACCTGACAAGACTAAGGTTAATTACCTGGACCAGCACTTCAGGGGATGGTTTGTAGAAACTGAGGAGGATGTATTTGATCCAGGGGTAGCAACTTTCATGGATTTCCGTACGCCGCAGCATGGGGAAACCCGATTCCTGTACGTTTTGCCTTTTTCTGCGAAGGAGGCTTTGGTGGAAGTGGCTATATTTTCCAATAAACATCTCGACCATGAAGGCTACGACCAAATTATCGGGGAATATATTACCACCCATTTACCCAATGCGCAGAATGGCAAGGTGGTAATGGTAGAGCAGGGAAACATTCCGATGACGGATTTTGAGTTTCCGCAATATGAGGGTAGGGTAGTACATTTGGGAATGGCAGGGGGAGATACGAGAGCTTCCACCGGGTTCACCTTTTGGAACATTCAGCAGCGGGTGGAGCGGATGGTGGAAGGATTGGAACGCAGGGATAACCCTATATGGACCGAATCTTTTGCCACACGCCGTGGGAGATATTACGACTCCCTGTTGTTGCACGTCATCGGCAGAGGATTATTTGCAGGCGACGTTTTGTTTGCCCGATTATTCAGGAAAAACCCCGTACAGAGAGTATTGGCGTTTTTAAATGCTGAAACACAGTTATTTGAGGAGATTGCATTAATGCAGACTGTGCCGGTGGACAGGTTTATAAGGGCGATGTTAGTAGAGTTTTGGTGGGGGTTGAGCGGGAAGTTTCGGGGCATTTCAAAAAAATATTAATTTTTTTTCAAAAAGACTTGCAAGATTGTTCAAGATGTTTTTACCTTTGCGTCCGCTTTCCGAAAGAGTAAAGCAAGTTTGAAA
>CAYTNI010000458.1:0-2725 GCA_964439115.1 uncultured Saprospiraceae bacterium | reverse complement strand
GCATACTCGAGATTTTGGAAAAACCTTCGGAGGTCAACCTGAATAAACCTGCTACACCTGCTCCGATTTTCTCGGGTCATATCAGCTTTAAGGATGTCCATTTTTCTTACCCTACCCGCCCTGATATCGAAGTATTAAAAGGGATTAATCTCGATATCCAGCCCGGACAGCGCGTGGCGCTGGTGGGCCCAAGCGGTGCCGGAAAATCTACCATCGTACAGCTATTGCTCCAATTTCACCAGCCCGATGGCGGGGAGATTCTGATTGACGGCAAAAATGCAACATCCTGGGATTTGCAGGATTATCGGCAGAATATCGCTCTTGTTCCTCAGGAAGTACTGCTTTTTGGCGGCACCATTCTTGAAAATATCAGCTATGGCAAGCCGGATGCCACAGAGGAAGAAGTTATTGAAGCTGCCAAAAAAGCCAACGCATGGGATTTTATTGCTGCCTTTCCGGAAGGACTCCGGACAGTAGTTGGTGAACGCGGGGTTAAGCTTTCCGGCGGCCAACGACAACGCGTGGCCATCGCAAGAGCTATTCTCAAGGACCCCGTCATTCTATTGCTCGACGAGGCCACCTCCAGTCTGGATGCAGAATCTGAAAAGATGGTGCAGGAAGCCCTTGATGTGCTGATGCAAGGCCGTACCTCGCTGATTATTGCCCACCGGCTATCTACCATCAGGGAAGCAGACTGTATCTACGTCATCGAAAAGGGACGCATTGTAGAGCAGGGAACCCATGCCGAACTCAGTCAATTGGAAGGAGGCTTGTACAACAGCTTAGTACGATTGCAATACCACGTGTAGGCCTGGCTGCCGGGTCACCACCATCGCAATCAGGACAATAGGATTTCAGCCAGCAGGGCGGGGTCATTATTGAGGGCACTGAATTTATTGAGGCGAAATTTGCCTTGCTGATTCAATAACGCACAAGCCATCTGATCAATTGCTATGGTGGAGAGCACTGTCTGAATATATGCCTCAATGAGGTCGTCAAGCCCGATGCCCAGCCGATTAAAATCTTTATTGTCCATCAGAATCAACCGGGTGGTATCAGTACCCCAGGATCCGTCCGGATGTTTTAAGGAAAGATTGGTGCCGAGCATATCCCAGGAATCCGTACTGTCGAGAAGGCGATCGTCGAGTGGTTTGCGGGTGCGTCGTGCATAGACGCAAAGGGGGCGAATGCCCTGGTCGGTAGAACATACCATCATGCGGAGGTCAGCCACATAGGTGTTGCCCTGCGCGTTGGGAATGGTACCGACATGGTAGAGTTTGCCGCCTGAACCTTTACTGCTCCAATGGTAATTGCCAATCAGGCTCTGAACGATAAATTGGTCATAGGAAAAATCCAGCGCCATAAACTCCTCCAACTCTCGTGGGTTCACAATGGTAAAAACGCCCTGTCCGGAGTTGCTATAGGGGATTTTAACCACTGCCTGTCCGCCCATTTTTTTCACGATGGCCGGAATTTCGCGTTTGCTGACATCCCAGATGGTATCGGGGGTATTGATTTTCAGGCCGGCTGATTTTTCAGTATCATTGAATTGGCGGTAGGCTTTAGCTGCCACCATCTTATTTCTCCCTCCGGCCAGGCAGGCCAGTATAGGATTAAAAATTCGGGTTTTGGAGTGCACGGGGATTCTACTCCAGGGGCGTTGGGTTACATAGCGAAATGCCGCGCGCACCGGCCACCATTGGCCTGAGGCGTCGCGAATTTCCATGATACCATTGTTGAATCTTACGGGTGGGTTGGCATCTTCCTGAAAGAAAGGGGCCAGCAAAATCTCTTCCTGAAATACATCGGCCATGACTGCTGCATAGCCGGAGGCTTCCATCGGGTTTTTATCGTAAATAACTCCGAGTTTGCCTTTGGGCAGTCCGCGCCGACCCACGAAAGGCAGGAAGCACTGTTCGATAAGCCGGCGGTAGCCCCCCTGCTCCTGGCTATCGTCAAGCAAAGGCATAGACTTTTGCCCTGAGGGGCATGAATTGTTTTCAATCACAATCATCCTGCGTTTTCCGCCGGCTGAAGTGCCGTTGAGCAGATCGGCACCGGCCCATAGAAAATGTTTGCAGCGGTAGTGCAGCAAGGTGCGCAGGCGTTGGACATCAACCTTGGGGTGAAGATGGCAGTAGCGTCCGAGAATGCGCTCTTCGCCGAGGTGCATGAAGAAATTCACCATGGGATGTATGGTGGCATTTAGTGCCTTGGGATACCAATGGCGATGGGCTTCAAATTCACCAGGCCTGATGAGCGTTGCGTGGGTCGGCGTGGCAGAAGCATTTGGCATGACGGGAGAATTTAAGGATTTCAAAGGGCAATTTCACCCCACCATGCCAGGCAGGATGCGGTGTGTATGTCTGCCTTGGCCAGTTCGATTTGTACGATGCGATGCAGTTCGTCTTTGGGATTATTCGTGGCCTGGATGCCCTGCAACCGGGAATCTAAGGCGATGAGATCCAAGGCTTCAGGAGCGGGCGGAAATTCCAAAGCTGCCAGCTGTGCAAGATCATTGCCGGTAAGGATACGACTGTGTCGAATTCCAAAAGGAAGGCGGTCAAATCCCATACCGAATTTATCCACGCGCTGTTCAATGTTATAAACGGCTTCTCCACTGGCTCTGGCATAGAAAAAGCGGCCCATTCGGCCTACGAGGTCCATCTTGTGGGGGTTGATACGTCCTCTTTCATCCAGTACATCTTCCGAGATGTGCAAGAGC
>CAYTNI010000457.1:0-2728 GCA_964439115.1 uncultured Saprospiraceae bacterium | reverse complement strand
TAGCCATGGCAAAGCCGGCGGCGAAGGGAATATCCTTGGGATTCATCAGGGCGTGCCCGAAAAATCGCGGAGAAAAAAATGCGAGGAGCAGGGCTATGATGCCCGCCTGCAAACCGGCAATTTCGGCTGCCAGCAAACCGGCAAAAACCATAGCAACAACCCCAAAAAGTGCAATGAGTACATGGCGGGTGTTGTGGTAGGCCTGGTCGGTCACCTCATTGCCCAGGGTGGCGTTGACGGTGCCTGCCAGCAAGTCGAAAAAACCGCCGTAATTGTGCATGTTGCCCTTTTCGATGAAGAGCGCAGACGAATCCTTGCCAAAAGAACTGTAATAAGAAACTAATTTTTCGGAATAGTCATATTGGTATTCATCGTCGCCGTTGATGCCTGTCTGCACGGCCACTCCGGCCATCACCACAAACATCAGCACGGCAAGTATCTGGAACACCCTTTTGAGCATGGCGTCGGATTCGGAAGTCACAGGCCAAAGCTCAACTTGTGAGGGTCGGGAGCTTGCCGGCTTGGCAGAAGCATGGCGAGGACCGGCAGGGGAATTTTTCTTTTTACTCATGAAAAAAGCATAAATTTTTGCTGCGCATCAATCGCATTGGCACAAAGGTATAGCATAATGATAAAATGGGTACTTTTGCAGCATGATTTTCAGGTGAAAACCATTACCGCAAACTTACCTTATGAATCACTTACTTTCTGAACGCGCCCGGCGCATGGAAGAATCTGCCACCCTGCGCATGGCAGCAATGGCTCGTGAGCTCAAAGCCAAAGGCCATGATGTCATTGACCTTAGCCTGGGAGAGCCTGATTTCGACACGCCGGATCACATCAAGGAGGCGGCCAAAGCGGCCCTCGATGCCGGATACACGAAATATACCCCCGTGCCGGGTTTGCTGGAGCTTCGGGAAGCCATCTGCAAGAAATTTAAAAGAGACAACGGACTGGATTTTCTGCCCAACCAGATTGTCGTATCCAACGGCGCCAAGCAGAGTATCGCCAATGTCTGTATGGCTATGCTAGATCCGGGCGACGAAGTGGTCATTCTTTCCCCGTATTGGGTATCGTATGCGGAGATTGTCAAGGTTGCGGAAGGAGAACCGGTAATTGTACATGCCGGCATTGAACGCGACTACAAGCCCGATGCCGCCCAGGTAGAAGCCGCCATCACCGACCGCACCAAGCTGCTGCTTTTTTCTTCTCCCTGTAATCCAACAGGATCAGTTTTTTCCTTAGAAGAACTGGAAGCCCTCGCCGATGTGGTGGCCCGTCACCCACAGGTACACATCATCTCTGATGAGATTTATGAATACATCAATTTTTCAGGGAAACACCAAAGCATCGGTGCCATTGAGCAGGTGCGCGACAAAACCATTACCATAAATGGCTTTTCCAAGGGGTTTGCCATGACGGGCTGGCGACTCGGCTATCTCGGCGCACCCAAATGGACTGCCGATGCCTGCAATAAAATCCAGGGACAGTTTACGAGTGGTGCTGCATCCTTCTCTCAAAAGGCAGCGGCTCATGCTCTTCTGGCCGATATGGGGCCCACAAATGCCATGCGGGAAGCCTTCCAGAAGCGGCGTGACATGGTAATTGAGCTATTGGGAAAAATTCCCGGCATCAAGGCCAATATACCTGAGGGCGCTTTTTACAGTTTCCCGGATATTAGCGAAATTCTGGGAAAGCGATACGGCGACATGGTGATTCAGACGCCTGATGATTTTTGCGAATACCTGCTCGAGACCGAGTATGTGGCCACAGTTTCCGGCAGTGCCTTTGGCGATGACCGGTGTTTCCGGCTATCCTTTGCCGCCTCGGAAGCGAACCTACGGGAGGCTGTCATGCGCATCGAGCGCGCCGTATGTCAATTGAAATAATTTCGATGAATACGGAGTTGTTCATAGCGCGGCGGGTGGCCGGATCCGGCCGAAAAAGTTTCACGCGCCTGATCATCCGTATAGCTGTGGTGGCTGTTGCGCTCAGTGTGTCGGTCATGATTGTCGCCTCTGCCCTTATTGCCGGGTTCAAGAAGGAAATCAGCTCCAAAGTATTTGGCTTTTGGGGGCATATCCATATTGCGGATGCTCAAATCAGCAATGCTTTTCTCGACCTTAGTCCAATTTCCCGCAATCAGTCCTTTTATCCATCGCTGGATACAGTGGGGCCCATCACCTACGAAGAAGAGCGCTCCCTTGCCGGCATCTCCTGGATCCGGAATACCACCACGCAAGGAGGTATCAGGCACATACAGACCTATGCGCTGAAGCCGGGAATCATCAAGTCAAAGTCTGAAATCGAAGGCATTATCCTCAAGGGAGTCGGGCAGGATTTTGATTGGGCCTTCGTAGAGCGATACCTGCAGGAAGGTTCTGCTTTGTCGTGGGATTCTGCAAGCCCCTCGCGGGATATCATCATCTCCCGGCAGACGGCAGACCGGCTCAGGGTGGGGCTGGGCGACCGCTTCATAGTGCATTTCGTGGAGCGGGGAGAGCAACTCCAACGCAGGTTTACCGTCAGGGGAATTTATAAAACGGGGCTGGAGGAGTACGACAAGGTATTTGCCCTGGCCGATATCCGGCAGGTGCAGCAGATTCTCGGCTGGCAGGAAGACCAGATTGGCGGGTTTGAAGTTTTTCTGGACGATTGGAGAGATTTAAATATTTTTGTGGATTATATATATTATGATTTAATATCCAATGAATTATATGCGGAAACT
>CAYTNI010000456.1:0-2744 GCA_964439115.1 uncultured Saprospiraceae bacterium | reverse complement strand
ACCCTGACTTAGAAGCGATGATAAATGAGGTGAATTTGGAACAGACTGCTTTGATGGCCACGTTCAATCCTCATTTTCTCACCAATTATGATCCCGAGTTGTATCGCAAGGTGTTGAAATTCACCCATACCAAAGTCAGTGAGGTTCATGCACTGCTGGAGCCTGTGGTGGCACAATTAGAATTGCCGGTATTTTGGGGGTTATCGGCTGAGACATTTGCCGAGGTGGATGTCCAAAAGCCCAGACAGCCCAACAACCTTCTTGTTGGCACTCCTGCTGAAAACATCACCATCCATGAGCGGAGCATCACCCGCTACGGGTTGCGCGTGGCATTTACGCGCGACGATGAGGATACGGCGCAGGAACATGTCAATTTTATCAGGGAAGAGGAGAAGCAGCGCCAGTTTGCAGGATTCACGGTGCCCATCCAGGTAAAAGCAAAAATCGCGGAAAACCAGGCCTGGAAGCATCCCTATATTTCCAGGCTGTTGCTGAGTCCTGAAGACTACCATTCGCGGGTGAGTGTGCAGAGTGCGAGTTTTTACAATGGGGTATATCGGCCGGCGCATGGATTTAACTTTCTGCCGGTGATGTGTGATGGATTAAAGCCTGATATCCTTTTGGAGCTGATTGCCACCTTTAATCGTGGAGCGACAGATTTCAAGGTGTTGCCCCCTTTGGTGGTAGCAGAAAATGCAGATATTGACGGAAAGGCCCTTAGAGCGGCACTTCGGGCGGTTGAGGGTCGCACCCTGGTATTGGTTTGTTGCAGGCAGCTCAAGCCGAGGCCATTTTTCAAACCCTTACAGGGGTGTATGTACCAGATTTATCAGGGAGCTTTAACAGAGGACGCTTCCAGTCGGCAAAGGTTGTCCAATTTTGTATGTAAGTGTATAGAAAAAGCGGGCGGCGTGGTTTGTGCGATAGCGGAATCAGGTATTGGAGAGGGCGGTTACTTTATAGGAATAGATTTGGGCCATGCTGCGCGGGGTGCTGAGCGATTCTCGAATTTAGCGGTGGTTATTTTTGACCACAGAGGCTTACTGCTGGGGCATCACGTAGTGCGGAACAAGCAGCGCATGGAAAATCTGGAGCGGGAGAGTTGCGGGCGTGCATTTCAGGCTATCAGGGGAGTGTTGGAAGAGCAGCATTTGAGCGCTCCACTTCATGTGATTATACATCGGGATGGCAGGTTACATGCTGGCGATATAAAAATATTGAAGGAAGTCATTGGAGGTATCTGGGGTGAAATCAGGATAGACATTGTAGAAATCATCAAATCGGGTTATCCGGTGATGGCGAAGAAAAATGAGGTTGGTCTATTGGAGAATCTATCATCCGGCAGCTATTTCTGCGATGATGCGGCCCGGTATGCAATTTTGGTGACCAACACCCAGGCGGATCAGGAAAAGGCCATTCTGAACCCAATCATTATCAAGCACAAGTATGGGGAAACGGCATTCAGCGAGATGGTGGAGCAGGTGTATTGGTTCACCAGGGTTTACACCAACAATTTGTACCATTCTTCGCGCCTGCCGGCTACGACGTTGAAGGCCAACAACGTGGTGAGTACCTCTGACAAGGTGCATCAGGCGACATATTTGGGATAATATAAAAAAAGTGGCATTAAGCTGTTAACCTTTTGCCCCGGGAGAAGACTATTTGGTGCGGAGTCCTATTCGTTGCTTTCGAGGGTACTTTCGGGGGGATTGTGTAAAATTTTATGGTGTTTTTCTTGCGCAATTCAGCGAAAACCAGTATTTTGGAACCGCAATGATGCTCGTCAGTGGTGAATTGGCGAGGGTGGGGTGTTGTGTGACAAAGAGAAAAAAATGAAGCCAATAAAATATCTGAGGGTATTGTTTCAGCCGGAGATTAGCGCAGCGGAGTTGGTGAAATTCCGGGGGGCGATTATTGGTGCGGTGGAGCGGGAGGCGAAGTTATTTCACAATCATTTGGAGGATGATCGGTTGCGGTACGGGTATCCTTTGATACAGTACAAGCGTCAGGGTGGCAAGCCGGTGCTGGTATGTTTGAACGAGGGTACGGAGGAGATTCACGCGCTTTTTCAGCGTCGTCTGGGTGTTTTGCAGTTGGGCGACAGGGAGGTGGAGTTCAAGGTAGCCTCTTTGGATTTGCAGGAGTGGCGTTTGGAGGTGAGTCCGCAGTTTTTCCGACACGGAATCCGCAACTGGCTGGCGTTGAACGGGGAGAACTACGAGCGCTACCGGGCATTGTCGGACGACGCATCGCGGCGCAGTTTTTTAGCCAGGATACTGCGCGGCAATATACTGGCGATGGCCAAGGGTTTGGATTGGTTCATTGAGCAGGAAGTGCTGGTGACGCTGCACGATTTCAGTGGGCCTCGCCGCGTGCCCTACAAGGATGCCACGCTCATGTCCTTCGACGCCGTTTTTTCATGCAACATCTCGCTTCCGAGCGGGATCGGGCTGGGGAAAGGGGCTGCGCGGGGGTTTGGGGTGGTGAGGAAAATAAGGGAATACGTTAACTGAAATAATTCAAGTAAATGGAAACTATTGAGTTTAATTGTAAAATTATTACGCCTCTTTTTCTCAATGGGGCTGACAATAAAACACCGGAATTACGGGCCCAAAGCATCAAAGGTGTAATGAGATTTTGGTGGAGAGCACTTCATGGGCATTTAAAATTAAGTGAATTACACGAAAAAGAGGGTTTGATTTTTGGAAACAACAAGCGCAAAAGCTGCTTTCAAATAAGAATAA
>CAYTNI010000455.1:0-2748 GCA_964439115.1 uncultured Saprospiraceae bacterium | reverse complement strand
CATTGTTACCTCGACTACTACCAGGCAGAAGCGCAGGGTGAGCCTACCGCCATTGGAGGGTTTCTTCCTATTGAAAAAGTGTATAACTATGAACCGATTCCGGAAGAACTTGATCCGGAGGAGGCTAAACTCGTACTCGGTGCGCAGGGCAATGTCTGGACAGAATACATGAAGACTTCACAACAAGTAGAATACATGGCTTTTCCGCGAGCCCTCGCGCTTGCCGAACTTACCTGGACGCCCCGAGAGGCCAAAAATTTTGACGATTTTACCCTCCGACTGGCGGAACATTTTCAACGTTTAGATGCTTTGGACGTCAATTACTCCAGGGCCATCAACGCCGTAAAGGCCAAAACGAAGGCTTCCGGACCGGGTCGGGTAGAATTTGCCCTGCAAACTACCCATCCCAATGGCGTCATTCGATATACCCTGGATGGCCAGACGCCAACAAAGGACTCCTACGCCTTCAAAGGTAACCTCATCATAGCGAAAGAGGGCTGGTTGAAAAGCGCTGTTTTTGCCGGTGACGAGCAGGTGTCCTCGGTCAATTCGATTCGGGTCATTCCACACCTCGCGGTAAGTAGTACGCCCACGCTGAGTCATCCGCCCCATATTTCCTACAATCTGGGCGGCCCGCAGGCGCTTTGCAACGGCGTGGCGGGCAGCGACACCCGTTTTGGCGACAGCGAGTGGCTGGGCTGGTCGGGCAAGGATGTGGAAGTGGTGCTGGACCTCGGTACGGAGATGCCACTCAAGGAGCTCAATACCCGCTTTTTTCAAAGTTCCGGCTCATGGATTTATTTGCCCCGCGCGGTCGTGGTATTGACCTCTAAAGACGGGAAAAATTTCACCGAACTGGGTAAAAAGAAGGATTTTAAAACCGGGGAAGAGGGTCGTGCTTTTCCCATTAAGCTTTCATTGCCGGCCGGTACCAAGGCAAGGTATGTAAAAATTCAGGTAGAGCGGCACGGCATGATTGAAGCCGGCGAGCCCGGTGCCGGGTATGAGGCCTGGCTGTTTATGGATGAAATTTCAATTTTTTAAATTCGATACTTATGGCTAATTCCATTCGTCGTCGCCATTTTTTGCGACTTGGCGCTGCAGCGGCAGCATTTTTTGGCTTAAAAGGCACTTTAACGGCGCGCAGTGAGGCCGAGGCCAAACTGGAGGCTTTGCTGGAGCCGCGCCGCGCTGCCGGCAAACACGTTATGGGGCTGCAAGCCGATCCCATACAACAAGTGAAAGTGGCTGTCATTGGCATTGGCAATAGGGGAGAAGACCACGTCAGATTGGTGCATGCCCTTGGGTTGGCCAAAGCCCGAATAACGGCCATTTGCGATATTAGGGAGTCTGCAGCCCAAAAGGCGCTGGATTTTCTCCAAAAAAATGGAGGGCAAAAGCCGGCGGTATATGCCGGTAAGGCGGATTCCTGGAAGGAAATGCTACAGCGCGATGATATTGACCTTGTGCTTATTGCCACCCCCTGGGAAGACCACGCCGAGATGGCCGTCTTTGCCATGCAGCAGGGAAAACACGTCGGCCTTGAAGTGCCTGCCGCCTACACGGTGGAAGATTGCTGGAAGTTGGTGGAAACCGCCGAGATGACCCAGCGCCATTGCATGATGCTTGAAAACGTGTGTTACGGCGAAGAGGAGCTTTGGTTGCTCCAGATGGCGGCCAATGGGGTATTCGGAACGCTTACCTACGCTGAATGCGCCTACATCCACGACCTGCGCGAGCTGATGTTTAGCAAAAACTACTACTACAATCAGTGGCGCATCCGGCACAACGAAGCCCGCGATGGCAACCTTTATCCCACCCACGGGCTCGGTCCGGTGGCGCAATACATGGATATTGACCGCGGCGACCGCTTCGAGCACCTGGTGTCCATGAGCTCCATGCAGGTCGGCATGGATGAATACGCCAAAACCGTGGAAAAGGACAATGAATTTTTCAACCGCACCGGCTTCCAGCACGGCGACATGAACAACACGCTCATCAAGACGCATCTGGGGCGCACCATCCTGGTGCAACACGATGTGGTAACCGGTCGCCCATACAGCAGAATCAACATGCTGGCCGGCACCAAGGCCTTCCACAACGGCTATCCCAGTCGTATGTCCGTAAGTGGAAAGGGACACGGCTGGCTGTCGGCAGAGGATTACAAGACATACCGCGAGCAATTTACGCACCCCCTCTGGACGAAACTCAAGAAAGAAGCGGAGACCAATGGCGGGCATGGCGGCATGGATTATGTGATGATTTATCGCCTCATTGATTGTCTCAACCGGGGGCTGCCGCTTGATATGGATGTGTATGATGCTGCTTCCTGGTCGGTGGTAACTCCTCTGTCGGAACTATCTGTCCAATTGGGCAGTGTACCGGTGCGTTTCCCGGATTTTACCCGTGGCAGGTGGAAACAGCCGCGAAAACTGGGCGTCATGGTGAATCAATAAACGAAAGCGATGATGACCGGAACCATGGAATGGGCATTTTTGTAGATTGCATGGTTTTTGGCGGGTAGGGGCGAATTGCATTCGCCCAATGATGCAAACGTTACCGGTAGGGGCGAATTGCATTCGCCCAATGAGGATTACATACCTACAGCGCTTCATGTTATTATCCTCCGCATTTTTTGCGGAGATTAATGCTTGTATTTGCCGCAGGAACGATATGTATTTGGGTTGAAATACATTGTCAGTATTCCGTAACCCAAAAAAGACCGTTAGGATGGCATTCAGCGCCATT
>CAYTNI010000454.1:0-2753 GCA_964439115.1 uncultured Saprospiraceae bacterium | reverse complement strand
GTTTTACTTTTGTTTTGTTGTCCTGGCATGAAGCAAAATTCAGAATCAGTTAGTAGATATTACAGTTTCCAATACATCAAATCTCTATCCTTCTCAAATCCAGGGTGTATGCCCTTTATGTCTATTAAAACCGGCTTTTTACCCATTAAGGCACGCAAATCTTCCGGTTGTATATCCTGGAATGCCCGGTGTGCTACCGCCAGCACCACTGCATCGTAATCATTGGAAGGCTCATCAAGCAAATTCAAATCGTAGAGTTTTGCGACTTCTTCAGCGGAGGCCAGAGGATCAAACACCTGTACACCAATAGAGAACGCTTTTAATTCATGCACCAGATCCACAACTTTGGAGTTCCTGATGTCCGTGATATTCTCCTTAAAAGTGATGCCCATGATTAAGACGCGGGATGCGCCGGGGTTTTTTCCCTGTTGGATAAGCATTTGCACGAGCCTTTTGGCTATGAAAGCAGGCATGCCATCATTGATGCGTCGGCCGCTGAGTATCACCTGCGGGTTGTAACCTGCTTCCAGGCTCTTATGCACCAGGTAGTAGGGATCCACGCCAATACAATGACCGCCCACCAATCCGGGTTCAAATGGTAGGAAGTTCCACTTGGTCCGTGCTGTCTCCAATACTTGTCTGGTAACAATCCCCAAATGGTCAAAAATAATGGACAGTTCATTCATGAAGGCTATGTTCAGGTCCCTTTGCGCATTTTCAATCACTTTTGCAGCTTCGGCAACCCGTATGCTTGGTGCGTGAAAGATACCTGCAGGAATCACATGAGCATAAGTTTGAGCAATTTCATCCAAAGCCTCCGTGTCACAGGCAGAAACCACCTTGATGATGCGTTCCAATGCGTGCGCATCATCGCCGGGGTTGATTCGCTCCGGGGAGTAACCAACCTTAAAATCAAGGCCCATCCTAAGGCCCGAACAGCGCTCCAGGATGGGTACACACACTTCCTCCGTGCAGCCCGGAAATACCGTTGATTCATAAATAACGTAATCGCCGGGCTTCAGGTTTTTACCTACATTTTCAGACGCTTGCTGCAGAAGGCTCAAGTCCGGCGACTTATGTTCATCAACAGGAGTTGGGACGGCAATGATGTGAAAACTGGCCAGGTTCAGAATGCCGGGGTCATGGCTGAAAGTAATCTCGCATCCCTGAAAAGCTGAGGGCGGAAGGGCACTGGAAGGGTCTTCCTGCCGACGCAGTTGTGCTATTCTGGCCTCCTGGATGTCAACTCCGATGACATTAAATTTTTTGGCGAATGCCAGCGCGAGTGGCAAACCCACATAACCGAGGCCGCTGACGGACACCAGTTTTTCTTTGCTTGATAGTGCTTCAAATATAGAGCCATGATTCATGGGCTGCAAACTATTGATTGTAAAAGGATAAAACCCCTTCTACAATACTATTGAGCTGTGCTTCATCCAATTCGGTATGCATAGGTAAAGACAGCACTGACTGACAAAGGTACTCAGTTGCATCCAATTTTTCAATTCCTTCGCCTGGGTTTTTGAATGCCTCCTGGGCATACAGTGGTACGGGGTAATAAATCATGGTAGGGATGCCTTGCCGCTGCAGGTGTTCCTGAAGCGCATCCCTCTGCCCGCCTTCGACCAACAGGGTATATTGGTGAAATACGTGTGTTGACTGTGGGCTCCGTACAGGAATTTGTATGCCTGGTCGGTGACTGAATGCCTGGTCATAGAAAGCTGCAGCTCTTTGTCGCTCTTCGATATAATGGTTAAGTCGGGGCAGCTTTACATTAAGTACGGCCGCCTGGATGCCATCCAGCCTCGAATTTACCCCTACCAAAGCGTGATAATAGCGTTTGTTCTGTCCGTGGTTGGCTATCATACGCATCTTATGCGCCAATTCATCATCGTTGGTACAAATAGCACCTCCATCCCCGTAACACCCCAGGTTTTTGGAAGGATAAAAGGAGGTGCAACCAATATGCCCCAGGGTGCCGGTCTTTTGCCTGGTCCCATTTGGGTACTCGTAGTCGGCACCGATGGCCTGTGCGTTATCTTCCACCACCCATAACCCATGGCGGCCGGCAAGTTCCATGATGGGCGCCATGTCACAGCTTTGTCCAAAAAGGTGTACGGGAACGATGGCCTTTGTGCGCGGAGTGATGGCAGATGCAATGATATCTGCGGTCACATTAAAGGTTTGGGGATCCACGTCCACCATGACAGGTTTAAGCCTGAGCAGGGCGATGACCTCTGCGGTAGCCACATAGGTGAAGGCGGGTACGATAACCTCGTCGCCCGGTTCGAGAGGAAGTGCCATAAGCGCAATCTGAAGGGCATCGGTTCCATTGGCACACGGAATGACGTGTTTTACCCCGAGATAATTGGCAAGTTGCTCCTGGAACCTTTGAACGGCTGGGCCTCCGATAAAGGCTGTGTCAGTAATGACTTTTTGAATTTCGGCATCAATTTCTGAGCGGATTTTTTCGTATTGACCTTTGAGGTCAACCATTTGTATGGCCATCAATTGTAATTTTATTTTTGGGACAGTACTTCTTTAGAAATGGTTTCACCAATCGCCAGGGAAGCGGTGGCAGCAGGAGAGGGAGCGTTTAGAACGTGTACCACGCCCTCTGAGCGCTGAATTAGGAAATCGTCAATGAGATTGCCTTGTCGGTCGCATGCCTGGGCGCGCACTCCGGCTCGCCCGCGCACGAGATCTTCCTCCTGAATGGCAGGCATCAGCCGTTGCAGGGCCTTAACAAAGGC
>CAYTNI010000453.1:0-2756 GCA_964439115.1 uncultured Saprospiraceae bacterium | reverse complement strand
ATCAGGTAGTCGGAGGCCAGCATAATGTCCTTGTCGTGTTCTACCACCAAAACTGTGTTGCCAATGTCGGTGAGTTCACGAAGGGCTTCGATGAGTTTTTGGTTGTCGCGTTGGTGTAAACCAATGCTGGGTTCATCCAAAATGTAGGTGATGCCGGTAAGTTGCGACCCTATCTGGGTAGCCAGACGGATACGCTGGCTTTCACCGCCGGAAAGCGTGCGTGCCGGACGGTTCAGGGTGAGATAGTCCAGGCCTACGTGGAGTAAAAATCCAAGGCGGAAGCGTATTTCCTTGAGTACTTCCCTGGCGATGGTGCGTTGCCGTTCGTCCATGCGCTCTTCCAGGCCTTCCATCCACTCGGCGAGGACGGAGACATCCCAATCCGAAAGTTCGGCGATATTTTTTCCGTCAATTTTGAAATAGAGCGATTCCTTTTTAAGACGTGCACCGGCACACAATGGACAAACATCCACGGACATAAAGTCTTCTGCCCATTGGCGGATTTTTTCGGAGCTGGTATTTTCGTACCAGCGCTTAAGCATGCGGATTAGGCCTTCTCCGGCAATATTAAAGGAAATATCGGCGTCGCCATAGTTGACTTTTGTCTGAAAAGAGAAATCCCCGCCGTGGAGAATAACATCCATTGCTTCTTTGGGAATGTCTTTCAGTGGGGTTGAGAAAGTAAAGTTGAATTTTTTAGCTATGCCGCGCAGTTGCTGGAAAATCGTATTTTCACGAACCTCTCCCAAAGGCAGAATGCCAATATCGTTGATACTTTTGCTGTTGTCCGGAATAACCCTTTCCATATCCACTGCATGAATCGTGCCGAGGCCGTTGCATTCCGGACAGGCACCATATGGGGAGTTGAAAGAAAAGGTGTTTGGCGAGGGTTCTTCGTAGGAAATCCCCGATTCGGCATCCATGAGTTGTTTGCTGAAGGCGGAAGTGTTGCCGGTATCGGTATCCATCACTAAAATGAGGCCGTTGCCGGCACGAAGGGCGGTTTGCAGGGAAGCGGTGAGTCGTTCGCGGCGATCTTCACTTACTTTGATGCGGTCCACCACCAATTCGATATCGTGGATTTTATATCGGTCGGTCTGTAACCCGGGAGTCAATTCATGAACTTCGCCGTCAATGCGCACTTTGGTGTATCCCTGCTTGCGCACTTGTTCAAACAATTCGCGATAGTGTCCCTTTCGACCGCGCACCAATGGAGCAAGGAGCAGGACTTTGCGGCCTTCGTACTGCTGAGAGATGAGCTCCTTCATCTGGTCTTCGGTGTAGCGCACCATCTTTTTGCCGCTTACATGGGAGTATGCCTCGCCCGCACGGGCAAAGAGCAGACGCATGAAGTCGTAAATTTCCGTTACGGTGCCGACAGTGGAGCGAGGGTTGCGCCCGGTCGTCTTTTGTTCAATTGAAATCACCGGACTTAGCCCTGTAATTTGCTCCACATCGGGGCGCTCCATTTCACCAATGAATTGGCGGGCATAGGATGACAAGGTTTCCATATACCGACGTTGACCCTCCGCATAGATGGTGTCAAAAGCGAGGGAAGACTTGCCGCTTCCGCTGATACCCGTGATAACTACCAGGCGATTGCGTGGAATACGGACATCAATATCCCGAAGATTATGTACGCGTGCTCCGATAACCTCAATGTTGTCCTCGTGGTTGTCAGATTTGGCGTTTTGTGTATTTTGGGTCATGCAGGTGGACTATTTCCGCCCAATGAACGCAGAAATGCCCCAAAGTGTTGAACACCGATGCGTTAACCGGCATCCCGCTATAGTAAAATCATTATATTTGTGGAATGAAGTGGCTTACCATTATCTTTGCAGGAATCTGCCTGAGCCTGACGACTTCAGGTTCGGCTCAGCCTGCTGATTCGGAACAGCGCGTAAATGCCGTGCTGGAATCTATCCGTCAGGATGCAGCAGCCTTACGGCAGTTTTTTTACCACATGCCCAAGGGGGGAGATTTACACCATCATTTCAGCGGGTCTATCTACGCGGAAACCTTCCTGGAGCGCGCCTCGGCGCTGGATTATTGGGTTCATCGCAACAGCCTTCAACTGCAAAAGCCAGGTTTTACACCCGACAAAAAGTCCCTTTCGCAGTGGGCGCGCTTTTCCACTATCCGAAAAGAAGGCAACATGGAGGATTTCTCCAAACGGCTACTACAACAATGGTCTGTTTTTAACTACCAAGCCGAACTTGCTAAAGATTCTCCACACGATCATTTTTTCAGTACTTTCTTTGGCTTTGATCCCCTGCTTGACGATTGTCTGGCCATTGGCATTTCTGAGCTCAAACAGCGCGCCATAAAGGAACGGGTTTCCTATATCGAAACCATATACAACCCCATTGTTCATCCTATACGACCTGAAACCCGTTGGGACGAGCAGTTGCGCCAAAGTGTGTCTGACAGCGCCGCACTACACCAACTGATGGGCATACTTTTCATGGAAATTATTCAAAAGCCCAATTTCCGAAAAAGCGTAGATGCTCATAATCAACGCTTGCGCCACCTGCATGACTCCCTTCAGGTGGACGACGCACAATTCGCCATGCGCTATCAAAATTTCGTCCTGCGCGTTAAATCGCCAAAGGAAGTCTTTACAGATATGGCGCTATGCTTTGCATCCGCCAACGGAGAAGCATTGATTGTCGGTGTCAATATCGTAGCGCCGGAAGACCATCCCGTTGCCATGAAGGATTACGCCTTACACATGGAGTTTTTCCGGTTTTTCCGCA
>CAYTNI010000452.1:0-2780 GCA_964439115.1 uncultured Saprospiraceae bacterium | reverse complement strand
GACACGAAGAAGATAATCCAATCCATTCGGGAAGAAGAAGTCGTTTCTGATGTCATGTCTTTAAAGGTTTGATGCGACAAAAGTAAAAAATTCTTTTCTTTACATCGCAAAAAAAGCCATTATGGATATTTTCAATCAATTCAGATTAGACGGCAAAGTAGCCATTATCACAGGCGCCAGTAAAGGTATTGGCGAGGCCATCGCCTTGACCCTCGGACAGGCAGGTGCCCGCATCGTCGTCTCGAGCAGAAAGCAGGATGCGGTAGAGAATACTGCCCGACAACTTCGGGAGGCTGGAATCGATGCTGTAGCCATTGCCGCTAATACAGGTAATCTCGCCGAGATTCAACAACTCGCCGAGGGCACTATCCAACATTATGGAGGGATTGACATTCTCGTCAATAATGCCGCCACAAATCCGGTGTTCGGCCCTGTAGAGCAAACCGATGCTATGGCCTTTGATAAAATAATGGCTGTAAATGTCAAAGGCCCATTCGAACTGGCAAAATTGGCATTGCCCTCCATGCAGGCGCGCGGGGGAGGTTCCATCATCAATATCAGTAGCATTGGCGGTATATCCCCTGAGCCTTTTCTCGGCATCTATAGCGTTAGCAAATCTGCCCTCGTTATGCTTACCAAGGTTATGGCCAAAGAGTGGGGTCATAATGGCATAAGAGCTAATGTCATCTGCCCGGGACTGATAAAGACCAAATTCAGCCAGGCACTCTGGGGCAACGATAAGCTTTTGCAACACGTCTTACAACAACTGCCGGCGGGTCGTGTGGGCACCGTGGAGGAAATTGCAGGACTCGCACTTTTTCTTGCCTCCAATGCCTCATCCTATTGCACCGGTGCTGTCTTTACTGCTGATGGAGGACATACCATTTAATATTTTGCCTAACCAAAACACCAAAAGTCATGGCATCAGATATCGAAATTGCCAGAAGTATTACCCTGAAGGACATCGGCCAGATAGCCGAAAAGCTCGGGGTTGAGGAAAATCTGTTGGAACGCTACGGCCGCTATAAGGCCAAACTTCCCATCCACCTGATCGACAAAGAACGAGCTTCGGCCAACAAGCTTATCCTTGTGTCCGCCATATCGCCAACTCCTGCAGGCGAGGGCAAAACTACTGTCTCTATTGGCTTGTCGGAAGGCCTTAACCGCATTGGCAAACAGACCACTGTGGTGCTGCGCGAACCATCCCTTGGACCCGTTTTCGGCATCAAAGGCGGTGCTACAGGAGGTGGTTATGCACAGGTGCTCCCCATGGAAGACATCAACCTACACTTCACTGGCGATTTTGCTGCGGTAGAAAAAGCACACAACCTTTTGGCCGCCCTTATTGACAATAATCTCCAAAACAAAAGGGAAATCCTCGGCATTGACCCGCGTACTGTCGCGTGGAAGCGCGTGATGGACATGAATGACCGCGCTCTGCGCAAACTGATTGTCGGCCTGGGTGGCACCACTGGAGGCGTGCCCCGCGAAACCGGCTTCGATATCACTGCGGCCTCGGAAATCATGGCAATCCTTTGCCTTTCCGAAGACCTGAGTGACCTCAAGCGCCGTTTCGGCAATATCTTTGTGGGTTTTACCCATGATAAACAGCCAGTTTTTGCTCGCGACCTTAAAGCGCCAGGAGCCATGGCCGCACTGATGAAAGATGCCATCAAGCCAAATCTTGTACAGACCATCGAAGGTAATCCGGCTATCATCCATGGGGGGCCATTTGCCAATATAGCCCAAGGTACCAACACCATTATCGCCACCCGCATGGGGCTTAGCCTTTCAGACTATGTCGTAACGGAAGCCGGTTTCGGTTTTGACCTAGGCGCAGAAAAGTTTCTCGATATCAAGTGCCAAACTGCCGGGCTTTCACCCAGCGCAGTGGTCATTGTCGCCACCATACGCGCCCTCAAATACCATGGCGGTGCAGGGCTCAAAAACCTCACACAATCCGATCCGGGAGCGGTGGAGCGTGGGCTCCCCAATCTGGAGAAACACCTCGAAAATGCCAGGCTCTTCCAGATACCGGTTGTCGTAGCTATCAACAAGTTTAACACCGACAGCGCGGAGGAAATTGCGGTGGTTCAATCCCGATGTGAAGCACTCGGCGTTCCGGCACGGGTAGCCGATGTGTGGGCTTATGGTGGTGCCGGTGCCATGGAACTTGCTGAAGAAGTGGCGCGATTAGCGGATAACCACCATGCGCCTTTCAAGCCTTTATATGACTGGAACTGGAGTGTGGAGGAAAAAATTCGCACCATCGCCATCAATTATTACGGTGCCGCAGAAGTGGACTTTCAGGTCAAAGCCAGAACCGATTTAAAGCGAATTGCCACATTGGGGTTGGATAAACTGCCCATTTGCATAGCCAAAACCCAGAAATCTCTGTCAGACAATCCAGATCTGATTGGCCGTCCTATTGGATTCACCCTTACTGTAAGAGAAATTGAAATCGCCGCCGGTGCAGGATTCCTTGTACCCATCACGGGAGAGATGATGCGTATGCCCGGTCTGCCGGAGATTCCTGCTGCCGAAGGCATAGATATTGACGAGGACGGTCAGATTAGCGGATTATTTTAAACAAAAGCTTACGGATACCTATCGTTCCATAGCATCGCCCACGACGGGGGAGTACAAAGATCGCGGAAGCAAGTTCTTCGCCTATGCGTTTCCTGTAGGATCAGCAGAGGAATGGACCGCCCGATTAGATGAGGTGCGCAAATTACACCCTAAGGCTCGACATCATTGTTTTGCTTTTCGCCTAGGCACTG
>CAYTNI010000451.1:0-2781 GCA_964439115.1 uncultured Saprospiraceae bacterium | reverse complement strand
TTTCTACCCCAAAATCAATTACCCCACGATTACCTTTAGCATTCAGGTATCACAATTGACTGCTATGGCCTTAAACCATCTCCGGTGTATCAGAAATCCTCTGCTGAAACATCCGCGTCGTCTGCAGGAACTCCTTTGAGCGGACTTGCCGCAGCAGCACCACTATTGAGTTTCTCTTTGATTTTTTGTTCAATTTCAAGAGCGAGTTCCGGGTTGTCAGCCATAAATTGTTTGGCGGATTCGCGTCCCTGGGCGATTTTAGCACCATTATAACTGTACCAGGCACCGCTTTTCTGAATGACCTCCTGATCTACACCCATATCGACGATTTCTCCGGATTTGGAGATACCCTCACCGAACATGATATCAAAAATGGCGATGCGGAAAGGGGGGGCCAATTTATTCTTTACGACGCGCACCTTGACATTATTACCGATGATATTGCCGTCCTTGTCTTTGATGCCGGCTCCTGTTTTGCGGATATCCAGGCGGACAGATGCGTAAAATTTCAGGGCATTGCCACCGGTGGTAGTTTCCGGGTTCCCGAACATGACGCCGATTTTTTCCCTGAGCTGGTTGATAAAAATACAGCAGCACCCTGTGCGACCAATGGTTGCGGTAAGTTTGCGCATGGCCTGTGACATGAGGCGAGCCTGGAGGCCTACCTTGGAGTCGCCCATTTCGCCTTCAATTTCACTGCGGGGCACCAAGGCCGCCACTGAGTCAATCACAATAATATCAATGGCTCCCGAACGGATGAGGTTTTCTGCAATTTCCAGCGCCTGTTCTCCATTATCAGGCTGAGAGATTAGGAGGTTCTCGGTGTCAACACCCAGATTGGCCGCATAGTGCCGGTCAAAAGCGTGTTCTGCATCAATGAAAGCCGCGATACCTCCTGATTTTTGACATTCGGCGATGGCGTGAATAGCCAGGGTTGTTTTACCGGATGATTCCGGACCGTAAATTTCTACTACCCGGCCTTTGGGAAAACCGTTGATGCCCAGGGCAATGTCAATGCCAAGAGATCCGGAAGGAATCACTTCCACATCCATGACCTGTTTGTCACCTAAGCGCATAACAGTTCCTTTGCCATAGGTCTTCTCCAGGCGATCTACTGCCATTTGCAGAGACTTAATCTTGGCTTCTTTCTCCTTGCTGTTCAATTGATCCATCGCTTTGAATAACTTTTTGTGTTAATTTCAGACAAAATTAAAAGTTTTGTTGAATGCACGCAAGTTTTTAAAAAAAATTTTTTTAAAATGTCTCAATATTCCCCATTTTTCATGTCAAAAGCATACCTCTGCTTATGATTTTGCTTCAATTTGTAGGCCAAGTTCAACTAGTTGCTCATCGGCAACAGGGGAGGGGGCATCAATCATCATATCGCGGCCCATGTTGTTTTTGGGGAATGCAATGAAATCCCGAATAGAGTTTAGCCCATTCATCACTGCACAAAGCCGGTCAAAACCAAAGGCAATACCTCCATGTGGCGGAGCTCCATACTCGAACGCACCCAACAGAAAGCCGAACTGTGCTTCAGCCTGTTCTGGCGTAAATCCGAGTAGTTTGAAGTTTTTGGACTGCAAATCCCGGTCGTGAATCCTTATTGAACCACCACCGATTTCTGTGCCGTTAAGGACAAGGTCATAGGCATCCGCCCGGAGGCTTTTGAGGGCTTCAAAGTCGTCCGTCATCATCCTTGTAATATCGTCCTGACGGGGAGAGGTGAAAGGATGGTGCATGGCGAAGAACCGGTTGGCTTCCTCATCCCATTCCAGCAGGGGAAAATCCAACACCCAAAGGGGCTTGAAATCACCTGGTTGGATGAGATTCAACCTGCGTCCCAGTTCAAGGCGCAATTCGCTGAGCTGCTTGCGGGTTTTTTCCTTTTCACCGCTGAGGACGAAGATGATATCGCCTTTTTCTGCGCCCATGGCTTTGCCCCATGCGTGGAGGTCTTCATCGCTGAAGAATTTACCTACCGTACTTTTAATACTGCCATCCCCATTAAATTTGACATACACTAAGCCTTTTGCACCGATTTGCGGCCGCTTGACCCAATCTGTAAGTTCGTTGAGATCCTTGTTGGTGTATTCATCGGCAATGTCCTTGGCGCAAATACCCACTACGATTTCAGCATCATCGAATATGGCAAAGCCTTTGCCTTGAGCCAGGCTTTGAATTTCACAAAACTCCATCCCGAAGCGGAGGTCAGGCTTATCAGAACCAAAACGCTGGAGGGCTTCGTCGTAAGACATACGCGGAAAATCAGGCAGATTCACGCCCAGCATAGCCTGGAAGAGATATTTGGTGAGCCCTTCAAAAGTCTGCAGCACATCTTCCCGCGTGACAAAAGCCATCTCGCAATCTATCTGGGTAAATTCCGGCTGGCGGTCTGCGCGAAGGTCTTCATCTCTAAAACAGCGAACAATCTGAAAATAGCGATCAAATCCCGCCACCATCAAAATTTGCTTGAAAGTCTGTGGCGATTGGGGCAATGCATAAAATTGCCCCTGGTTCATGCGGGAAGGCACGATAAAATCTCTCGCCCCTTCTGGCGTGCTCTTGATTAGAAAAGGCGTCTCAATTTCCAAGAAGCGATGTTCTGAAAGGTATTTTCTGGTTTCCAGTGCTAGTTGACTGCGGAAAATGATGTTGTGCTGCACTGGAGACCGTCGAAGATCAAGGTAGCGGTACTTCATTCGCAAATCATCGCCGCCATCACTGTTGTCATCAATGGTAAAAGGAGGTACCTTGGACGCGTTCAGCGTCCGGAAAGAT
>CAYTNI010000450.1:0-2784 GCA_964439115.1 uncultured Saprospiraceae bacterium | reverse complement strand
AAGTCGTTCAGATTGGCGCCAAAGCTGGTACCAGCGGAAAAATTTTCGGCAGCGTGACCAATGTACAAATTGCTGCAGCGCTGAAAGATCAGCTCAATATTGAGGTGGATCGCCGCAAAATCGCACTACCTGATGAGGATATCAAGATGGTAGGCGCTTATACCGCTAAACTGATGCTCCACAAGGACGTTCAGCCCGAGCTGAACTTCGAAGTAGTAGCAGAATAATATTGCAACCATCGCGGTGCTTCTGCCAGAGTTTTTAAAAAAGCACTTGCAGATATCCGATGTTGTCAATTCATCTTAGCATCACAAAAGGAGCCTTTTCGATATGAAAGGGCTCCTTTTTTTTGGCTGAATTGTACGATGTCCCTTAAAAAAGGGAACTGCCGTTTCGCCCTTCTGGTACACTCCTGAAAGTCTTATCCCCCCTCAGCCTCCCCTGAAACATTGAAAATAGGGAAAGGCTGCACCGTAAGTAATGCCGATAAACCAGCCCCACCTTGCAGGACTTGGCGGAACAGGTTAAATGCCGTTCTAAAATGGGTTCTACCTCAAAATGGGTTGTACCGGAAAATTTTTTCAGGCGTTTTGTAGGGTAGGTCTCTTCGAAATCCCATTTGGAAGTTGCAGATCAGCTTCAATGGCCGCCGTCCTTGCCATGTTTTCCATGTTCGGCATGTTGAAAAGAGGAAATGCCCAGCATCACCCAGCCGGCCATCAACAAGACTCCACCAATGGGGGTCACCGGCCCCAGAAAACTCAGGTTTACCCCAAGGATATCCTGCATCGTCAACAGGTAAATGGAGCCTGAAAACAGTATTATACCACCGGTAAACAACCACCCTGAAACAACCAGGGCCTGTTTTTTTCCAAAATGCAATAGGGTGGCCACAATCAAAATCGCCAGGGCATGCAACAGGTGATAACGCACGCCCGTTTCAAACGACGCCAAACGCTCTGCTGTGAGCACCCCTTTGAGTGCATGGGAGCCCAGTGCGCCGAGCCCTACCGCAAGAAATGCCAAAATACTCCCTGTCCTAAGGAATGTTTTTCTCATGCTATAAATTGATTTAATTTTACCTTTTGAAAACGGACTCAAAAATAAGCGCTTGAAACGTTACCGCATCCGCCTTTGGCTTTTTATTCTGCTTTTCATGGCACTGGGCTGGACCTGGTCGCATTTTAGAGGATTGCCCTTCGGGAATATTTCTCCCTGGGCCGCATTGCCGCCTGACCTTCCGGCTATGGTCTCTTATCCGGATTACCGACATGGCTGGAATGCTGAAAAAGGCATTGTAGCACCGGAAATAGCATTCAGTACCTCGGCGCAAACTGATGCAGCCCTTCTGGGACAGGTGCTAAAAATGTGGCATGAGCAATTCGATTTATCCCATCCCATTTCCATGACCATTGGCCTGCATCCCGCCGGTAACGGCCAAACGGCATTTTCCATGATTCTCGGCAACCCCAACCGCCGGCCAACCCTTCAAAAATTACTTCAGCATCCGCAAATTTCCAGGGTGGTATCCTCCAACTATCGCGGTCAACTCATTTATTCGGTATTGCTCAAAAGCGGAGAATCCTTCGCCGTTACCGCCCGTAGAAACCTTCTCATCCTGGCTCGCTTACCTCTTTGGGTCGAAGAGGCTGCCGGACGACTGAACTGGCGTCCCGCTGGACTACAGGCTAATGAGGGTTTTAAAAAAATGTTACCCCCGACTGATCATCCGGAAAAACAACCCCGCAAATACTTGTTTGTCCAAACTGCCTTTCTTTCCGAATTATTCGATGGCGTTTTCCACCAGGAAGGCCTGAAAGCCCTTGAAAATGACCTTTCACTAATAGATTGGATTCGCCTTGACTTTTTCCTTAAACCCGAAGGATGGGCACTTCAGGGATTGGGGCAAAGTAAACTTGCGCATCTGTTTCAATCCAGAAAACAGGTGGTGAAAACCGCGCACCTGGAAGTCATCCCCGACCACATCACCATGCTCTTTCTGGGAAATACCACCCACTGGCATAAAATGACTGCTAAGGTGGAAAAAAATGTGCTCCAGAAATACATCACCCCATGGGCGGGGCAGGAATTCGCCGTCGTACTTGGCCATTCCCGCGGCATAGGGCTACCAGCCGACTGGTTTGGGCTTATTTCCATGCACAACGCTCCACTCGCTGAGCAAAAACTGACCGAGCTAAGTGCCAAAAAAGGCTTGCTCGACGATTATGAATACCAGACCTTTCGAGTTCGCCAAATCATGACCGATGATTTGCTGCCGTTCTTTCCTTCAGACCGGATGAAAAACCCCTACTTCACCTTTTTGGGTGATTTTGTAGTTTTTGCATCCTCCAGGGCTGCGCTCGAAGTGTGGATTGACGGATTCATTACCGGTAAAACCCTCGCTCGCGATGAAGGCTTTCTGCCATTGTATCCCCATAGCAAACAACAAGGCGAGTGGTTTATCTATCTGCCCCAAAAACAGCTCCACAACTTACTTCGGCATTATGAGCTGCAATCTCCGGCAGCAGAAGTACTAGCCAAACTAGCCGGCACCATGGCACTTAGAGGTAAACACAAGGGTGAAGCCTTCGAACTATCCGGCGCCAGTCGTACAGGTGCTCGGGACTTGTGGATTCAACCATCTATTTCCTGGAAAGCACTACTTGACGCACCGGCAGCTTCGCCGCCTTTTCCGGTACGCGATGAGCAAAGCGGGCAGACTTTTGTGATGGTGCAGGATTCGCTACATCGGCTTTACCTGATTGGTCCTACCGGAGATATCAA
>CAYTNI010000449.1:0-2787 GCA_964439115.1 uncultured Saprospiraceae bacterium | reverse complement strand
CCTTAACTGAATGTCTGCAATCACAAAAGCTAAGGAAGAAACCTACAAGAAGGTGAAAACAATCTTGGTATCTCAACCTAAACCAGAAAGGTCTCCCTATTATGAACTGGAGAAAAAATACCATCTGCAAATTGATTGGCGCCCATTCATACATGTAGAACCTGTTTCCGTCAGAGAATTCAGAAAGTTCCGCATCCGGCCTGATGAATATACAGTCGTTATTTTTACCAGCAAATATGCCGTAGATCACTTCTTCCGCCTTTGCGATGAAATGCGCATCAAAATGTCTCAGGATACAAAGTACTTCTGCGTCACCGAGACTATCGCCAATTACCTTCAAAAGTTCATCATTTACCGCAAACGCAAAGTCTTTGCCGGAAATAAGTCTATCGAAGACCTCGCCTCCGCGCTCAAAAAACATAAAAACGAGAAATTTCTGCTCCCTTGCAACAACCTGGGAAGTCAGGATGTAACCCTCTTCCTGAAAACACAGGGCATAGAATATCAGGATGCACTCATGTACCGCACAGTGAGCAGCGATCTTTCCGACCTCTCCGATGTAACGTATGATATGCTGGTCTTCTTCAGCCCGCAGGGCATCGAGTCTCTGTTTGATAATTTCCCTCATTTTAAACAGAATGAGACCCGAATTGCAGTTTTCGGCAATAGTACCCTGAAAGCAGTCGAGGAAAAAGGCCTTTTTCCAAACGTTAAGGCCCCTACTCCCGAAGCGCCATCCATGACCATGGCGCTCGAGTTGTATCTGCAAAAGTCAAATCCTCTAACCTGATATCTGCCAATGGTTTTTTTGGATTTTGAAAAACCGCTCGAAACGCTCTATGAGCAGCTCGAAAAACTTCGCCAGGTTGGTGAAGAAGGTGAGTTGGACGTGACAGAGCAAATCAAGGAACTCGAAAGCCGTATCCGCGCCAAACGAAAAGAAATCTACGCCAATCTCAATGGCTGGCAAAAGGTACAACTTTCGCGACATCCGGAACGCCCCTACACCCTTTTCTACATCAGCCAGATGTGCAAAAAGTTCGTCGAACTACACGGCGACCGTTGCGTCAAAGATGACAAAGCCATCGTCGGTGGCCTGGCTTCTCTCGATGGTCAAACGGTCGTTATCCTTGGACATCAAAAGGGCGTAAACACCAAAATGCGCCAATACCGAAACTTCGGAATGGCCAACCCCGAAGGCTACCGCAAAGCGCTCCGGCTGATGAAACTCGCCGAACGGTTTAACTTTCCCATCATTACCCTCATTGATACGCCCGGAGCTTTTCCCGGGGTAGAAGCAGAAGAAAGAGGTCAGGCAGAGGCCATTGCCAGAAATCTCTTCGAAATGGCTCAGCTCCGCGTACCTGTTATCAGTATCGTCATTGGCGAAGGAGCCTCAGGCGGCGCCATAGGCATCGGCCTCGGCGACCGCGTCTATATGCTTGAATATACCTGGTACTCCGTAATCTCTCCGGAATCCTGCTCCTCCATCCTCTGGCATAGTTGGGACTATAAAGAACAGGCCGCTGAAGCCCTCAAACTCACCTCAGACCACATGCTCGAATTCGGCCTGATTGATGGGGTCATCAAAGAACCCGTAGGTGGTGCCCATACCGCCCCGGAGGAAATGGCCAAACTCCTCAAACGACAAATTAAAAAAGCACTCGCTGAATTGTCGGAAATGTCGCCGGAAGCCCGAATTGTCGCCCGAATCAATAAATTCGATCAAATGGGCGTTTTTGAGAAAGTTCCGTAATCCGGAGCGCCTGATGCTCCCCGTCCCCGGGCTCGCGCGCCCCAGAGAACGAATGTTCCCAGGCTCAGAGCTGTCGCATAATCCCTTCCCGCCAAACAGCCTGACCTGGCAATTACTTAAATTGGGAGCCTTATGAAGCTGATTCAAAATTTCCTAACCGCCCTTCAACGCCGAGCTCTTCAACGACAACTTCTGCGTCAGGCACCTCGCCCAAATACTGCCGTGCCTTATGCCCTTATGCGTTCCATTGGGATTCTCTTCAACGCATCTGACCTCGATAACCGGGAAAAAGTTCTCCGATTTGCGAAAAACTTGCGTCAAAATGGAAAAAACCCTACCCTCCTGGGCTATTTTGACCACCCGGTTAAACCTGAAGACTTCGGATTCACCCTCTTTACCCGGGAGGATTTTTCCTGGAACCTCAAGCCAAAATCAGATACCCTCAGCCAATTCGTGAATACACCTTTTGATCTGCTTATCCATGCAGATACCCAAAACGACCTTTACGACCTGGCAATCCTTGCCTCTTCCCACGCAGCACTCCGCGCCGGCCCCTTCACCGGGAAAACCGCATGTTATGAAATTATGATTGACCCCTCCGGCAACACGGATCTCAACCACTTCCTCCAACAACTTGAATTTTTGCTGCAAAAAACCAATGTCCGCAACAAAGTCGCATAATTTTCAAGGTGCCGGTGTCGCTCTCGTAACGCCGTTCCAATTCAATCTCCAGGTGGATTTCCACGCCCTAGGCCGAATTATTGACACCGTCGTAGATAGCGGTGCCGATTTTATCGTTTCTCTGGGCACTACAGGAGAGGCTAGTACCCTCAGTACACAAGAGTCAATCCGGGTCCTGCACTTTACTGCCGAACGCGTAGCAAAAAAAATACCCATAATTGCCGGCTTCTTCGGAGATAATAGTACCGCGAGACTGGTGGAAAAACTGCAGCAGCTCCCTATTTCCGCATTCGCCGATGCCATCATGGCGAGCAGCCCCGCATATACCAAACCCACCCAGGAAGGCATTT
>CAYTNI010000448.1:0-2789 GCA_964439115.1 uncultured Saprospiraceae bacterium | reverse complement strand
GTGAGGTAAAAAGCATTGGTCATCTGTAATTCGGTATCGCCAAAAAGGTAGAGCGGCCTATCCTTGAATTTTTTTCCCATTTCTATGGAGCTGGAGCGGCAGCCCGTACCCCAATCCTCGGCAAGCCTGTCTGGAAGGACGTACCAATTGAAAGCAAGACGCATCCAAAGCAGCGCCGCAAACATAATCAACAACCTATTTTCAGGTAGTTTTTGGAATGCGAGCGACAATCCCACGCTTCCGGCAAAGAGCAAGAAGGATTTTGGGACTACAAAGGGATTTCCTTGCGTTCGCTCTAAAAAAACGGGGACAATACTACCCAACACCAAAACAGCTAACAAAACAGCAAAAGAGATTTCCACTATTCTAAAGGACCGGGTGCGTTTTTCTGCATGAATCCAGTGAAGATAGAAAAAGGTGGAAAACAACAATGGGGTCAGCATCAGCAAATACCGGGGATAAACTTCTGGTGATATCCAATACACTATTATGTTGGCCAGGAAAACAACGAGGTTGAATGCAATAAATTCATCCCTGCGAACTAATGCAAGCCAGCCCCTTCCAATAAAGTAAATAATCAATAACGACCACGGCAAAAAGTGATAAACCATCTCAAATGGGAAGCTCAGTACATGAAGGACGGTTTCCTCCCAGCCAAAACGAACACCGGTGCGTTTGAGGGACTCGTCCAAAAGGACAGGCAGCACACGGCTAAGATTGTTGTACTGATGATATAACGCATAATACCCGCCGATGATGCCCAATAACAAAACCATACCTATCCAATGCCAACGGGAAAACAAGGCTCGAAATGACTTTTTGTAGATGAACCATGCTAAGAGGGTACAACCCAGAAATACCAGGGACGGCAGGCCTTTCATCAAAAATCCTATTGCCGCAAGCAGGTAGGCACCCAGGAAGAGCTTTTTGAAATTACCCTCCCTGAATCTGTGAAAAACAACCATAAACATCCCGAACATGACCCATGAAAAACAGATATCAATCAGGCCGAGCATGGAGTCCCACAACAAGATTCTTCCGCAGGTAATCAAAGCCAGGGCATTGACAAAGGCTATTTTAATGCCGTATTTAGGCTTAAACACCAGAAAAACCGTGGCAGCAAAACCTAAAAGGCAAGTGACGGTAGAAATTCTGGAAGCAAACTCGTCAAAACGGCTGGCAAGTTCAAAAAAGGCCAGCAAAATCCAGTTGTAAAGCGGCGGTTTGTTATAGTAGTATTCGCCGAGGATTGTTGGGGTGATGTAACTGCCGGACAATTTCATTTCCAGGGCAACAAGGGCTCGAATGGCCTCATCGTCAATGAAGGTCATCATGCCTAAGTTGATGAGCAGGGCAGGCGGCAGGAGCACCAGGACGATGGCATACCAGAATTTTTCCTGTAGAATCAGGTTTTTTATACTAATAAACATAAGCGACAGGCTCTTATCTACAACTTTTTGATAGTAACTTCCTGCCAGTTGCCTGTGGGGAAAGGTTGTAAGTTGTGATACACAAAGGAAAACCCAATGCGATAGGTTCTTTCATTCAAGAAATCAGGAGGTACGAAACTGCATGATATGATTTTTCGCTCTCCGGGATTCAGTACCGGCAATATGCACTTCAGGTCAGTGAATGCGGCCGGCTTTTTCCCCGTCATCCAACAGGCCACCAGTTTTGCACCTTTAATTTTTGAAAGGTCATGGGAAAAGGGATAGGGGTTATACAATTCAAGACTTACATTAACCCCCTCACCTTGTTTGAGTATTGCGGGAAGGGGGGATGCCACAGCGCGGATTTTGTAAATTGCATGGAAGGTATCAATCTCCATCCATGGAATTTGATCCCGACCGTGCTTCAGAGATTTTGAGTCAAAAGGATGCTGGCCTCCAAACCAGACCACAGGTTTCAGATGCATGGGTTCCTCTTTATTCCAAAGGTCAAACTGGCTGCGTCGGCTTTTGTAGGTGCCGGCAGAAAAAACCTCGCTCGACTGTGTGTAAAAACCATACAGAGAGGCTCTTTGATATGACCTGGTAAAGGCTACTGCCCTTCCTTGCGCTATCGCCTGCACTTTTGCTGCAAACTCCCTGGGGTGAAAAAACTGATTGGGCAGCGGGGCCCATTCTGTAGCCATGGCAATTCTCGCTGCGAGCGCCAGGGGGATGACCACCAGCGTCACCCGCCACAGATATTGGATTCTTTCGGGTTGTTGATAACTGTAGGCGTACAAAAAAAGCATAAACGGCAGGGTATTGATTACAAGCCATTGAGGCTGTACATGGCCCCGAGTGGTAGAAAACAGAAAAAAGGCAAAAAAGCCCGCGAAAATAACGAGTAAAGTTCGGGTAAATGGCTCCTTCCAAGAGCTTCGAATGGCCGACCGGATGGTAGGAACCCACAATAAAGGATTGAATACCAGTACAATATTTAATAAAAATTCAAAAATATACCAAGCTTTGAATTCCTGATTCCTGTCCATCAGGTGGTATCGAAAGGAAGGAAAATCGTGCTGGTACTGCCAATGGAGATGGGGTAAAAAAAGCAGGAAGGCGGTTAGGCCGGCGAGATAAAGGGAAGAGCGTCGCAGGAGTCCGGGGTTTGCCAGAATGGAGAACATAATCAATAATGCCCCGTGGTATTTACTGTAGAGCATTGCCGCCGCACTTACGCCCAATAGCAAGGCCGTACCGGTTTTTGGCTGCAGAATAAATCTGCGAAATAAGAAGAGAAAAATAGTAGCAAATAAAAGCAGAGGTGCATCCGGAGTGGCGATAAAGCCAAATACCTGA
>CAYTNI010000447.1:0-2797 GCA_964439115.1 uncultured Saprospiraceae bacterium | reverse complement strand
TGTAAGTGCCGGCCGGCACTTCCATATCAGGGAGTAAGACGCCCTGACCGGCTGCAGCCTGGTTTTGCACATCCTTAAAGGAAACTAAGGCTACCTCAGCTAAGGGTTGACGGCTACCATCCTCCTTAATGAGATGTATATCTGAAAGATAATAAAGAAAATTTTGAAATTTTACCTGCATCCCACCCGGGTATGAATAAGCATTGCTGAACATGACAAGAGGTTCGGTGCCAAAGTCACCCCGAAATCTCAAGGAAAGGGGTGCTTTTTCAGTATCCCCTTCACCATTGCAGGATGAAATTGCCAAGCCAATCAACAGAAAAAGAAAAATACGCAATGGTTTCATTTCAAGCGTTTTTAGTTGTTCATATATCGAAAAGCCACTACTGAAAATACGCCCTGAGTATTGGATATCAGCGCTTCTCCCATTTCCTCCGGCGTTTGGCTGTTTACCCTAATCCCGGAAAGCCATTTCAAATAATCAATCTGCACATCCAGCTCCAGATGCTTCCCTTCAGGGATGTTTAAGGCCAGGGGCAACTCCACTGTGCGGCTTTGCAATAAGCCCCGCAGTTTCACGCGGGTTCTGGCAGTATCCTGAGGGTTGCTTCCCGCCAACAACTCAACCCTTTGAAACTCATAACCTCTCGCCAGATCCCATTCCATACCCGAATTTCCGGGATTCATGGGGTGTGTCGTCGGCAAAGAAGCAGGATCTGAAAGTTGAGCCTTTTCAGATACTCCTACATCTAATCTTAGCGCCACAAATTGCCCGGACGCCCGGAAATTGCCGGCATCTAACAATGCGGTGGTACCGGGCCGAAGCAACAAAATGTCATTAATAAGGCTGTCGGGTTTAAGGCTGCCATCGGGCTGAAAACTGCGAACAGGAATTTGGTTGACAAGTGAAATTTCTGCTCCGTCAGGCCTTACCAGGCGTAAATTTCCAAGGAGATATTTGAACTCGCCTGTGCGAAACATATCTCCTGCGATATCCTTATAAACACTATCTAACAAGGTAAAGTTGACCAAAGTATCAGGATATGCGGCACGATGAAAAAAGCGAAGCCGGATTTCCGGCCAGGTACAGCAATCCTGACAAGCCCAATCTGCATCTACTTCAAAATTGGTGGCTTGAATATCGAGGCATCCTTCGCGGGGTTCATAACAACCTCCCAGGATTAACACGCCCAGACAATAATAAATCCAAGGGATGAATAGCCGGGAAGTCAAGCTATGGATTTTAGTCTTTCCGTTCCCCTGTTTCATATTCGCGTACCAATTGCTGCACAATTTGCTTAACCTGCGAGGAAAATTCCTTGCTAAGAATCCAGTGATAGTATTGTTTATCCCTTGAAAGTACCTGGCCTACGGGCTGTCCGTTGTATTTGCCGAAGTTGAAGACGGGAACCCCGTTGGCATCGTATTTCATCTTTTGAGTAGCATCTACGTACCGAAGATCATTGGTAAACTCATGCAGCGCGGCCACGCTCTTTTTGATGGGTGATTTTTCGACATGCCCTTCTTCGTCCATATAGTCCACGCCTTTGTACCGGGCAAGCTGGCCCTGAAATACCTCTATGGTAGCCCGTACATCTGCCAGGGCATCATGGGCATCCGGCATATCCTTTTCGCAGTAATACCTCAGAGCGGCTTTCAGGGTGCGGGGCTCCATTTTATAAAAAATGCGCTGTACGTCAATACTTCGGCGACCTTCCATGTTAAAGGTCAACCCTGCACGGTCAAACTCCTCCATCAGCATGGGTATGTCGAATCGCGCCGAATTATATCCGGCAATATCTGCATCCCCGATGAAATCGTGCAAATCTTTCGCAACCTGCGGGAAGGTGGGTTTGTTGGCCACATCCCTGGGGGTTATACCGTGAATGGACATAGCCTCGTCACTAATGGGAATCGCCGGATTGATGAGCATGTAAAATTCACCGGGCGGTCGCCCATCCGCAAAAAACTTGATGATGCCAATCTGGAGAATTCGGTCTCTGATGACATTCAATCCTGTGGCTTCTACATCCAGGAAACACAAGTCTCGGTCGAGTTGAAAATCCGGAAGATTCTCCATGGTCATTTCTTTAACGGATATTGGATAAATATTTTTTCAGTCCGGGCGTATAACGGGTCTCCATTTTTCCATCAGTGGTACCGACGATGAAGAATGCTTCTACCTCCGGTAGCTGTTCCACGAGAGCCATACCTTTTTCTGGACCTAAGACCATACAGGTAGTGGCCAGTGCATCGGCATGGAGACATTCTTTGGCAAAAATGGTGGCGCTCAGAAGGGCATTTCGTTCCGGGTATCCTGTTTTCGGGTTGATGGTATGACCGTACTTGGCTCCCTCCACATCATAGTAATTTCGATAGTTGCCGGAGGTATTGACCGATAGATTTTCCAAAGGGAAGGTAGCCATGATTTCCTCTTTTGGGGCTTCAGGCCTTGGTACACTGATACCAATTCTCCAGGAGATACCGCGAGGATTATTGCCTTTTCCTCTTTGTTCGCCGCCAATATCTACGAGGTAGTGAGGAACGTTCCAGCCTTCAAGAAACTCGGCGATAGCATCAACTCCATAGCCTTGTCCTAAACTACTGAAGTCGAGCTGTACCCCTGGTAGGGATTTTTGGAGCAGCGATTGTTGCCCTTTTTCGAGGCGAACCTTGTCCATGCCAACGAGGCTGCGGAGAGAGTCCACTTTGGCACTGTCCACCCTGGTGACTGCATGCTTGTCGGTGTAGCCAAAGCCCCAGTAGTTGACGAGCGGCATGATGGTAGGGTCGAAAG
>CAYTNI010000446.1:0-2811 GCA_964439115.1 uncultured Saprospiraceae bacterium | reverse complement strand
TAGAGGTGGTCACATTGCTGTGGTTGAATTCGGAGGTAGTGGGCGCCGAGCAGGTCGCAGTGGAGCAAACCAAATTATTTCTGAAATTATTTCGGTAGAAAAGTGCCCGTGCTAATTGGCTCGTCGAAAAAAAGTCCCTGCATGAATGAGGGGAATATGCCATTATATTTCTAGGATTGGGTACAAATAACTGACCATTGGCATCCACTAAATTGCCTGTATATTGGCAATTGCTGTTAACGAGCGATGTATTACAGTTGATTCCTGAAAGACCAGGGTCTGCAGGTGTATCACAAACCCTGTCCCCGGCTATACTACAGTTGCTGCCGTTAACTAGTTCATCCGTAATCGGTGGGGGACAATTTACTGGTCCATGAGTATGATATAGCCCAAAGTAATGCCCTACTTCATGTGCAAACGTATTTCCGCTCGTCATGCACGAAGCTTTTATGAAGATCAAATCAGGTGTTCCGCTTGACCATGGAAAATGCGCATAGCCGCACAACGCCCCACCTGATGACGAGGTAAGCGTACCCCCTGGAATATAAACGTTCAATATATTTGGCACTCCATGAGCAGAATGTAGTTGAGATTCCTGAGCTTGAGTCATATTAAAATAGACATCGCTGTTTATAATATTGGGAGCACCGCATTCAATAAATTGCAGGTTGGCTCCTTGATACAGTGTATTCAATAAACTCAGCTCACTGTTCCAGCTAGCAAGAGACAGCCCTCCCGTACCATTGGATTGCCTGATAATATGGGCGCGAATTGGCACTGAAACCATTTGAGAAGGACCTGTTTTGGACAAAAACAAATCAAAATGCTCGTCAACATACCGCTGCAAACTATCCATTTTTGAAATGGCTTCAGGGCTGGGTATTGCCCCACATCCTGGCCAGGGTACCTCTGCACTGAGGGATGTATGAGACAAAAAGTCGAGAGCGTTCGGCAACGTGTCGTGGCCACTCGCTCTCGCGTCGAAGGTAGCGACGTCGAAATGTTTTGTATAAGATGTTTTTGGGGTTGTCCCCCAAAGCATCATGGATAGCAAAACAGAAAAAAAAATAATAGATACGGGTAATTGTATCGGATTCATCAGAACAGAGTTTTACAAGTGAACGAAAATATGATTTGGCTTACCGGAGTGCAGGTTCTGTGCCTCGCATCCTCAAAGTTGTTTCTAACTATGTTTATTTTTTGGCGATATTCACAAGCTGGTTCATTGCCTCCACAACTCCCCCCAATCCCCTCATAACCGGTAAACCCGCTCCATCAGCGCCCGGCGTTTTTCCCTCGATACGGGTATGGCTTTGCCCCCGATGAGCACCGACCACGCGCCGTCTTCGATCTTAATTTCTTCCACGAAATGCAAATTGACCAACCAGGAATGGTGGCAACGGAAAAAACCCGGGCCGGGCAACATAGCCTCCAGCCTTTTCAGCTTGCCCGTCAACAGTACCGATTCGCCGCCTGCAGTTTTGATGCGCACATAGCCGCCCTCAGCCCCGACATACATCAGGTCGTTGAATCTCAATAGCTTGTGTCCGGTTTTTCCCGGCAATAAAAGTATGGGCAGGCTCTCCGTCATTTTTCAATTTTCTTTATTGGTGACCGCTTTCGAAGAAAAGTGCCCAACCCTGTAGTGCTTTTTCTACCCTGAAAAATAGCTCAGCCTCACCGGTTCGGAAATTGACCTCCCCCGCTTAGTGACCGCCCCGGCAAAGGGGTGCCCATTGCGTTAAAAAATTTTTTTAATTTAGCGCCTGCAATTAGCCGGTCGCTTTCCGATTTTTTAATTCAAAAAAAGAAAGGGGATTGGGGGCCCAGTTAAAAACTTACGGCACTGACCCAATGCAAACATCACACCTGAATGACGAAGCCATCGTGGCGGGCATACAAGGCACAGCAGCCGAAAGGGACCGCGCCTTACAGCAGTTTCTGCGGCAGCACCGCGATCTGCGGGGGCAGATACTTCATTATGTGTCCGTTAACCGCGGCAACGAACAGGATGGCGAGGATGTCTTTCAGGATGCAATCGTTCTTTTCGACCGGCGCATTCGCAGAGATGGGTTTGAGGGCAAAAGTAGTCTGGCCACTTATTTTACCTCAATTGCCCGATTGCACTGGATCGGCAAACTCCGCCGCAAACCTGACACCCAGAACCTGCCCGAACGCCACGAAGCCGACAGCATCGAAGACCCGGAAGCCGACTACCTCGTCGAAGAAAAAAAAGCCATACTGGCTGCCGCTTTGGAACGAATCGGCGAAAAGTGCAAGCAATTGTTGAATCTGTACAAACTCGATTATTCCATGGAGGAAATGGCAAAGGAACTGGGCATCAGCAGCGCCGCTTTGGCCAAAAAAGATGCCTATCGCTGCCGGATGAAACTGAGAGATTATTTGATGGAACGACCGGATTTACTGCGCGAACTGGGGGTGCATTTGCCGAAAAAAGATGCAGCCGACCGCTAACCGAAAAGATGCACGACATGCACAAGGAAGAACTATACAATAAAATAGAGGCTTATCTCAAAGGAACACTTCCGCCGGAAGAACGCGCCGCCGTAAAACAGGAGATAGCCTCCAACCCGGAAGCTGCGCTCGAACTCCAACTGCAACAAGTGGAACTCGAGGCCATGGAATTCCTTCTGGAGCAAGACCTGCGCACCAAAGCAAGCCATTGGCTCGCTGAAGATGATGCGCCGCCACCCGCTGCGCCCGGAGCGGTACCACCTGCCCCGCACACTCGCCGTTTTTTGCTGTGGCCCGTTGTAGCATTGGGCGTAGTTGCCGTGCTGGCTGTACTGG
>CAYTNI010000445.1:0-2834 GCA_964439115.1 uncultured Saprospiraceae bacterium | reverse complement strand
ATTGTACTGGATGAAACCACGCGCTTGCCACTGGAGGGTGCCATTGTATCCATCGCCGGAACAGTTCAAACTTCGGTCACCGATATTAAAGGCCGATTTATCATCGAAGACCTTAATCCGGGAGAATACACCCTTGAAATTCGTTTAAATACTTTCGTAGATTTTGCCAGAGTCATTGAGGTTTCCAAAAAGGACCTGGATTTGGGTGAAATAGGCCTTGCACCCCGGGGTGAGGTAGGTGTTGCACTCAAGGAAGATTTGATTCCCACCATATCTCTGTCGGATGACAACCTGGAGGTGGAAGGCAACAACCAAAACATATCCGGTTTGCTCACCGCCTCGCGGGATGTATTCGTTTCTGCCGCCGCCTTTACCTTTGGGCCGGCGCGGTTCCGGATACGCGGCTACGACTCGGAATATGTCAATGTCTTCCTCAATGGCCTTCCATTTAACGACCTCGACAATGGCCGGGTAACCTGGAATGCCTGGGGCGGCCTGAATGACGTTACCCGGAACCGCGAGGTAGATCCGGGAACAGGGCCGATACCCTACACCTTTGGTGGCGTGGGCGGCGGTAACTTTATTGATACGCGCGCTTCTTTCCATCGCAAGCAAATTCGCCTTTCGTATGCGCGCAGCAATGGTGCCTTCCAAAACCGATTGATGGGCACCTGGTCCACCGGGATGCTCGAAAAAGGCTGGGCATTTACCCTTTCCGGCTCGCGCCGCTGGGCTCAGGAAGGCTATGTAGAAGGTACTTTCTTCGATGGCTGGGCCTATTTTTTGTCTATGGACAAAAGATTGGACAAGAAAAACCTGATCAATTTTACCGCCTTTGATGCCCCCATCCGCAGGGGGCGCTCTACCAGCAGCGTCAGTGAGATTTATAATCTTACAGGAACCAATTTCTACAATCCGCTCTGGGGCTTCCAGAATGGCGAAAAGCGCAACTCCAGCGAAGTGCGCTCCCAACGTCCGGTACTGATGTTGCGCCACGATTGGGATATCCACAAAGGAGGCGTGCTTACCTCTGCCATATCTTATCAATTTAGCCGCGACGGGAATACCGGGCTCGATTGGTTTGATGCGCCTGACCCACGCCCGAGTTATTACCGATATCTGCCGAGCTTTGTCAACCAGCAAAGCACAGCCGAAGGCGGCGTACTGGCGGAAGACTGGCGCTCAAACCCCAACATCAGCCAAATCAACTGGGCAACACTCTACGACGTGAACCGCAACAGTACACTTGCGGATAAATTCAATAACCTCTTAGTGGGAAACAGTGCTGAAGGAGCATGGTCGCAATACATCATCGAGGAACGTCGTACCGATATACGGGATCTCAGCTTCAGTACCAATTATCAGGCTACCATCAAAGATCGCTACAAGATTCACGGAGGCATCCTCTATCAGCGCCAGCGCATCGAAAACTTCAAAGTGCTGGATGATTTGCTCGGCGGCGATTACTACGCGGATATCAACCGCTTTGTAGTGCGCGATTTCCCGGGCAACACCGACGTAGCACAGAATGACCTCAACAACCCCGGGCGAATCATCGGCGAAGGTGACCGCTGGGGATACGACTACGATGCCAACATCCGCCGTGGAGAAATCTGGGCTCAGGGCATTTACAACCATCGCAAATTTGATGTTTTTGCTTCGGGCAGTATCGGCCAAACTACCTTTTGGCGCACCGGCCACATGCGAAATGGGATGTTCCCTGATAATTCCTTCGGAAATTCCGAAAAGCAGCGGTTTACCAATCTCGGTGCCAAGGCAGGTATTACCTATAAACTGGATGGCCGCAACTACTTTTTTGCCAACGGATTTTTTCAAACCCGCGCGCCGTTTTTCGACAACGCTTATGTGTCGCCACGTACAAGGGACCAGCTAGTGCCAAACCTCACGCAAGAAAACATCTTTTCTGCGGAGGGCGGCTACCTTCTTCGCGCGCCCAATCTCAAAGCCCGCGCTGTGGGTTACCTCACTCAATTTCAAAACCAAATCAGAATTCTGCGCTTTTATAACGACGACCTCGAAGGGGCTTTTGTCAATTACGTGCTCAGCGGCCAGGATCGCCGGCATGCCGGACTGGAACTGGCGCTGGAAGCCAAAATCAGCCCGAGCCTTAAGCTCAGCAGCGTAGCCGCTATTGGCCAGTATATTTATACTTCCCGGCCCACGGGCAGTATTTTCATTGATAATCCCAAGGATTTTGCACTAGGTGATGACCGAAACTTCACGGTTTTTGCGGAAAATTTCAGGCTTGCAGGTATGCCCCAAAGTGCTTTTACCGCCGGCATCAACTACAGCTCCAAAAATTTCTGGTTTGCCAACCTGAATTTCAACTATTTCGACCAGATCTGGGTGGACTTTAACCCTATCCGCCGCACTGCTAATGCCGTCTATGGATTGGCACCCGATGATCCCCTCCTCCGCAAAATCCTCGACCAGGAACAAGCACCATCCACTTTCACTATGGACTTATTCGGCGGAAAATCCTGGCGGATTCAGCGCAAATATTATCTGTACCTCAATGTAGGGGTGAACAATATCCTCGACAACACCAATTTTATCACAGGAGGTTTTGAACAGTTGCGTTTTGATTTTGAAACCCGCGACCCGGACACCTTCCCTTCGCGCTATTTCTTCAACTTTGGCAGAAACTTTTTTGTAAACCTAAGTATTAGAATTTAATATCCTGCTCGGCCTTACCAAGTAGGTCATTTCATATTGTCGTTATCACAACGCCATTAAATGTAAAAAATCGCATGATGTCTAATTTTCTTCGCCTTATTTTCACAGGATTTGTGGCCACTTCGCTCTTGGCGCTA
>CAYTNI010000444.1:0-2843 GCA_964439115.1 uncultured Saprospiraceae bacterium | reverse complement strand
TCCACCTTGTTGTCGTGTGGTTTCAATTCCATCGCGATGAGTACGCGTTCATCCTGATCGTTGGTACCCCAAAGTACGATTCTGTTCTTCATGACAAGCTGTACAAATTAGTAAAAAAATACTGTTATTCAAACGTTTGTAATCATTTATACACTATGCAATTCAAAGGTAAGACCATTATTTGAATCGTCCAAATATTCCTGTTCTGAACCCTTGGAGTACTCAGTTGCCCAACAGGTTATTGGCCGCCAGGTACTCTGCTATTTGAATGGCGTTCGTGGCTGCACCCTTGCGCAGATTGTCTGCCACAATCCACATATTCAGGCCATTTTCCACGGATTCATCCCTACGGATGCGACCCACAAATACTTCGTCCTTGTCGTGAGCGGTTAAGGGCATAGGGTATTGTTTCTGAGCCACGTCGTCCGCTACAATAATTCCCGGTGTTTGAGCCAGCAAGTCCCTGATATCCTCCACCTGAAACGCAGAGGCTAGCTCGATATTAACTGACTCGCTGTGGCCCCCCAGCACGGGCACCCGAACAGCTGTGGAGGTGATGCGCATTTCCGGGGCATTTAAGATTTTCCGGGTTTCATGCACCAGCTTCATTTCTTCCTTAGTATAATCATTCTCCAGAAAAACATCACAATGCGGTATGCAATTCTGGAAAATCGGATAAAAATATGCCATTTCTTCAGGCTTGGGCTCAAAACCCTTGCTCTCAAGATGGTACTGCTTCACCGCCTTCATCCCTGTACCTGTTACGGATTGGTAAGTGCTGACCACTATCCGCCGAATCCCATACTTGCGGTGGATGGGTGCAAGTGCCATAACCATTTGGATGGTTGAACAGTTGGGATTGGCAATAATTTTGTCGTCGCGGGTGAGCAGATCGGCGTTGATCTCAGGTACCACCAGTTTAACACCGGGGTCCATTCTCCAGGCGGAGGAATTATCCACCACGGTAGTACCCACTTCGGCAAAACGCGGCGCCCATTCCAGCGAAGTACTTCCCCCTGCAGAAAAAATCGCAATGTCCGGACGAGCGGCCACCGCTTCCTCCATGCCAATCACGCTGTAGCTTTTTTCCCGGAATATCACCTGGTTTCCAACGGATCGAGCTGACGCAACAGGCAAAAACTCGGTAACTGGAAAGTTCCTTTCTTCCAACACTTTGCACATCACGCCGCCCACCAGCCCGGTTACACCTACAACTGCAATTCTCATGGATAAAAAGTTTAAAAAATGATGGGGCAAAGATACGTGCAATTCCATATCTCGACATACCTTGGCCGCATGAATCCCAGAATTTTTTCGACACTTCTGCTTCTCATCCCGATGGTAGTTTGCTGCCAGTCTTTTATAGACGATTTTTCAGACGGCGAGCTGCACCAAAATCCTTCATGGATTGGTGATACTTCACTGTTTCGCATCAGTGCAGGCGAGCTGCAACTTTATGACCCGGCTCCTTCTTCCAATGGCACGGCCAGCCTTACGGCTTTCGCTCCTACCTCCCTCGAGACATACACTACATGGGAAATGTATGTCCGAATGCAATTTGCCCCTTCAACCTCAAATTTTGCCCGCTTTTACCTTTTGTCAGATTCACCTGACCTAGAAGGGCCGCTAAATGGCTACTTTATCCGCATCGGAGGCACTAGCGGCGATGCAGATGCTATAGAATTGTACCGCCAATCCGGCCTGCAAACGCAACTCCTTATTTCCGGCGATCCGGGTGCGGTTGCCCTCGAACCCGCAGTGGCCAGGCTGCGCATCAGTAGAGATACCATCGGTATGTGGCAAGTATCTGCCGATTATGCTGGTGGACAAAATTTCACGCCGCAAGGTACTGCTACCCTGGATACCATCCATACGCGGGGCGACTGGGCGGGAATCTATTGCCGGTATTCTGCTTCCAGGGCACAGGCTTTCTTTTGGGATGATATCCATATCGCTCCGCTATACCAGGATAACTCACCGCCCTTATTAACTTCCGTGGAAGTGCTTGATAACCGGCGTATATACGCTGTGTTTGATGAGGCACTCGATACCCTTACCGCTTCGATACCAGGTAATTATTTCCTATCAGTGCTTGCAACACCTGCGTTTACCCAAGCGGTGCCCAGCCAACCGAATAAGGTGCTTTTGGAATGGGCTACTCCTATGGAAAACCTTACCAACTATTTCCTGAGCTGCCGGCACATCAGCGACATTTACGGAAACAGCGCCGACACCCAAAGTGTGGCATTTACTTTTTACGATATTCAGCCGCCACAGCCCGGTGATTTGCTCATCACAGAATTTATGGCCGACCCAAACCCTGTGGTCAGTGTGCTGCCACCAGCCGAATATGTCGAAATCTATAATGCCGGTAACAAGGTAATTGATCTGAGCCAGCTTCAGTTTTCAGCAGGGGGCACCTCCAGATTCCTTTCCGGAGCATTGCTGTTGCCGGGCGAATACGCCATAATTTGTGCATCGGATGCCGGTTTTTTACCCGGAATACCGCGAGCAACGTTGGTCAGTTTCCCCGCCTTGGGAAATGATTCCGGCATCCTGAAAATATTGGATAATCATTCAAACATCCTGGTAGAGGTAACTTATTCTTCAGAATGGTATGGCGGTGACGCACGCGCCGATGGTGGCTGGAGCCTCGAACTTGTGGAGTTGGATAAACCCTGCAATTGCCCCTCCAACTGGCGGGTGTGCTCCGACCCGCAAGGTGGTACGCCCGGTATGCGCAATTCGGTTGCGGATGTTGATCCTGACCGCAATGGGCCAGCCCTCATAGCGGCCATAGCCCTGCATGCCAAGCGAATACAACTCGCCTTAGACAAAGTGCT
>CAYTNI010000443.1:0-2845 GCA_964439115.1 uncultured Saprospiraceae bacterium | reverse complement strand
CCATTGCTCGCGTACCAATTTCCACACTACGAGCAAAGTAAGTATTTGAGCGATTACTACGGCAAGGCGAACGCCGAACTCACCCCCGACCCACTGTCCGAGCAGAATAAAGGCAGCAATCATGGGCGGATGGTCGAAGTAGCCCCAATCCAAGGCCGTACTATACATCCAGTAGTAAGCTTCGTCTTCAGTAAGTGGCGTAAATGCCGCCTGAAAAAGGTTCAATACCAACCAAAAACCGGCAATTTGAAAGGCGATTTGACGTTCTTTACGCGGGTTGGCGGTCATGGAGACGTGGACATTTTTGAAGGCGAAGATAGGCAAAATTCTCCATTACAGGATCAACTCCATCCGCTTGAGATGCTTCGCACAAAAAGCGGCAGAAAATGTTATTTTTGCGGCGAAAAAATATTTTGACATGACCATAAAGAGCGTTATTTTCCTATTTGCTACCGCGATGTGGTTTTCGGTGCAAGCCATTGCGCAAACTACTGACCCGATATTATTTACGGTGCAAGACGTTCCGGTACATGTATCGGAATTCAGTTACATCTATTCGAAAACCAACGGTAAGAACGCGGATTTCTCCCGTAAATCCTTAGAAGAATACCTTGATCTCTACGTTAAATTCAAGCTCAAGGTACAAAAAGCTAAGGATATGCAGATTGATACCATTACATCGCTGCGCCAGGAGCTTGATGGGTATCGCAGACAATTAGCCGACTCGTATCTGGTGGACAGGGAGGTGACCGACAAACTAGTCCGGGAAGCATACAATCACATTCAGCAGGACGTAGATCTTTACCATATTTTCTTTGCCATTGGCGGTTCCGGCTCCCCTGCAGACACTTTGGAGCGGTACAACAACGCTATGGAAATTCTTCAAAAAATAAAAGCGGGCGCTTCGTTTGAAGAAATGGCAGCGGCACACTCTGATGATAAATCCGCCCTTCAAAATGGTGGTCATGTGGGATACATTACCGCTGTTTTCCCTCCGGGTATGCACGCGCTGGAAAAAGCCGCCTATTCCGTTCCACTCAATACAGTTGTAGGACCGGTTCGCACCACGGGCGGATATCACCTGATGAAGATTGGAAGCCGAAGGCCCGCACGCGGGGAGATGGAAATCGCCCATATCCTTATACGCAAGCCTGAGGGCAAAGAGGCGGAAGCGAAGTCTCGTATTGACAGCATTTACATAGCTTTCCGGGATGGAACTCCATTTGAGGAGCTGGCTGCTTTTTCTGAAGACCGCAATTCAGGCCCAAGGGGTGGTTACCTCGGATTTTTTGGCATCAACCGATATGAATTGAGCTTTGAAAATGCTGCTTTTGCCCTGGAAAAAGACGGTGATGTTTCTCCGCCTTTCGAATCATCAGCTGGATGGCATATCATCAAACGAATCAGTAAGCGCGGGATTCAGCCTTTTGATATTGAAAAGGCCAGGCTGGAAAACCGCATCAAGAATGACGACCGTTTCGAGGCCGCCCGTATAGCCATGATTGAAAACATCAGAAGAGAAAATAATTTTACTGAAAATGGGGATCTGCTGGAGCAATTTTTAGCTGCCCTTGATGAATCCTTTCTGACATTCCGCTGGAAGCCCTCCGAAACGCCTTCCGGGGAGATGCTGTTCTCCCTGGGCAATACCTATAAAGCCACTTTAGGGGATTTTGAAGCCTACCTTGGCCAGGCCACCAGGAAGCGTCTTCGCTACAATGGTTCTGCGCCACCGGCAGAGGTTGCCCGTATATTGTACGCTGAATACGTAGATGAAGCATGTCTTCGATTTGAGGAGGATCAGCTTATGGAAAAATATCCTGATTTCCGCGGACTCATGCGGGAATATGAAGAAGGCATTCTTCTTTTCGAGGCCACCAAAATGCAGGTGTGGGATAAAGCATCCACCGACACGGTAGGATTGGAGAAGTTCTTCAATGAATCTCTTACGGGAAAATACCGCTGGGATGAGAGGGCAGAGATTCAGCACTGGCAGGTTCAACCCGAAGCTAAAGATCAAATTGGAGATTTGCTCAAATTACTGGTGAAAACCCCATATTCGAAGGTGTTACAGCGTTTCAACACGAAGGACAAAGTGCTTGTGTCCGTCGAAATCAAAACTTATGAACGCACCAAGATGCCGGCAGGATTCAATGAAACCAACTGGCAGCCTGGCACCATGACAGCGGCTATCGAAGACCCTGAATCTAAAGTATGGTCTTTTTCCAGGATTGAAAAGATTATACCTCCTGCTGACAAGACGCTCAAAGAAGCCAGAGGGTATATTGTGGCAGATTACCAGGATTATCTCGAACTCCAATGGGTGGAACAGTTGCGAAAAGATTACAAAGTAGAAGTGAACCGGGCTGTTCTTGAAACGCTTATCAAATCCTGATGAATAGCAGGCTACACTGGCTTTTGATATTGCTCACTTGTGCTGTCATGGCGTTTTCTGCCTGTGAGCGTTCTGTTTCCAAGGCGACAGACCTCTTGCACGTGCATTCAATCGCACGCTTTACCTTTCGGAAATGACAGGTATGTTCCCGCCTGGTGAAGATAGTTCACTCATTATCAATGCATACGTAGAACGTTGGATTCGGGAAACCCTGCTCTTGCTAGAGGCAGAGCGCAATATTCCAAGCGATTTAAATATTGACAAATTGGTTCGCGATTATCGGGCATCTTTAGTCAGGCACAGTTACGAACAATTCTTGGTGGAACAACTGCTTGATTCTACCGTAACCAAAGCCGAACTGGAAGCCTTGAAAGCGAAGCAGTTGGAAAAGGGGCTGAAACAGCTCTCCGAAGAGGGGATCAACCTTTCCCTGCCGACAGGCAATTAAAG
>CAYTNI010000442.1:0-2854 GCA_964439115.1 uncultured Saprospiraceae bacterium | reverse complement strand
TTTCCTTCACAAGTTCATTGCTATCCAATACATCATGCGTGAGGTGAAAGGCAAAACCATAGAGCGCCTCGATGTGAGGCAACAGTTCCTCTTCGAATATCAGTTCCAGGTTCTGCTCCATGGTGATTTCAAGATAGTGATAAGATAAATCGACGAATAAACAAATCACATAACCGACATACCGGACGGAAGGTTCCCTATGCGGCATTTTTTTATTAAGGTTGCGTTAATGAAGGGATTGCGGATAACAATGCCTTAAAATTGATGTTTATGGAGGAAAAACAAAGTGGTATGAAACAGTTTCTTTCTCTGCTTGCGGCGAGTGTGGCCGGCGCCGCAATTGCATTGTCGGCAGTTTGGGTCATTGGTTTGAAAATGCCCACTGGAAATCCTGAAAATTTGGGGGTGCAAGCGCGCCACAACACCGCCCCGGGTTTGGCAGTCAATACGCCGCTTGACTTCACCCTGGCTTCTGAAAAGGCCATGCCCGCAGTAGTTCACATTGCTGCGACCGGGGCAAAACCTTCTTCCACTACTGACCGCAGTTTCCAACCGTTCAACCCATTCCGGGATTTTTTTGGTGGAGATTTTTTCCCTAACAATCCCTATCGCACCCCTCAAAAAGGCACGGGTTCCGGCGTGATTTACACCACTGACGGTTATATCATCACCAACAACCACGTGGTTAGTTTTGCTGAAACTATTGAAGTGACCCTTTTTGACAATAGAAAGTTCACTGCCAGGCTTATCGGCGCAGATCCCAAAACTGATCTGGCCGTCCTTAAAATCGACGCCAATGAGCTTCCTACCCTCGATATAGCAGATTCTGACAAAGCCAAAGTAGGGCAATGGGTGCTCGCAGTGGGCAATCCTTTCGATTTGGCTTCTACGGTAACAGCGGGCATCATCAGCGCCAAGGGGCGGAATATTAAGATATTGCCTGATAGAGATGCCATCGAGGCTTTTATCCAGACCGATGCCGCCGTAAACCCCGGAAATAGTGGAGGTGCATTGGTGGACGACACCGGCAGACTATTGGGTATCAATACCGCTATTGCCACACAAACCGGAACTTTTGCAGGTTATTCCTTTGCCATCCCGTCAAATCTCATGAGGCGAATTGCCGATGACCTGATTGAATACGGCAGTTTTCAGCGCCCTTACCTCGGCATTGAAATTTACGACCTGGATAGCGACATTGCCAAAGAGCTCAATGTAAATATTGCCCAGGGCGTAGTAGTAGAGAGCCTGGTAGATGGCGGGTCAGCACAGTTCGCTGGTCTGTTACCTAAGGATATCATTACCAGGGTAGATGGCCGCCCCGTCAGAAGCACACCCGAATTGCAGGAGGCGGTAGGCCGCGCCAAAGTCGGCGAAGTCTTAACCCTTGTCGTTTATCGAAAGGGAGAGGAGTTGGAAATCCCCGTACCTCTGAAAGCAGCCCGTGATTAGGCTGTTAGCGCGATTACCGGTATTCAATACCCTACACAAATCCGAATTTCTGTAATAGTCTTGTTTAAAGTTGGTTTTTCGTTTTGAAATGATGCGCCTGTTCCTTTCAAGGAGCAGGCGTTTTTTTTATCTTTGCTTCACTTAATCTAAACGCCCATGACACCCTGGTTCAACCTTATCCGGGATTTGTCCGGATTGTTTTATCCGCATCTCTGTCTGGCTTGCGGCTTCCGTCATCCTCCCAGGAGGAATTTGCTCTGTACGGCCTGTCGCTTGAAGCTCCCACGTGCTGATCATCTATCCGATCAGGAAAACGACCTAAGCGAACGTTTCTGGGGGCGGGTACCGATTTACAGTGCTGCTGCCATGTTTCGCTTTACCAAGGGAGGAAAAGTGCAAAGGCTGTTACACCAGCTCAAATATCAAAACAGGCAGGATATTGGTACACAGCTGGGAGAATGGTTTGGCAGAGATTTGAAATCGTCCCCATGGTTTGATGGGGTACAGGGTATCGTACCGGTGCCTCTCCACCCCCGTAAGGAACACTTGCGCGGCTACAACCAAAGTGACCTTTTTGCCCAGGGAATTTCTTATTCCATGGGAGTACCCTGGCACAAAAACGCACTACGCAGAACCACCTTCACCGAAACGCAAACCGGGAAAGGACGCCTGGAGCGCTTTGGCAACGTGGAGTCTGTATTTACTACCGGACAGTCCGTACACCTGTCCGGGCGACACCTGCTGCTCGTAGATGATGTGGTAACCACCGGCGCTACCCTGGAAGCCTGCGCGCGTATTTTGCTGACTGTGCCAGGGGTCAGGCTTAGTATTGCGGCCATTGCGGTGGCGAACTGAAAATTCCACAGAAGTAGTATCTTTATCTCCCTAATGTATTAAGATTTATGAAACTGCGTTTTCACCCTTTCGACCTGCAATACAGACATACATTTGCCATCTCACGAGAGGCCAGAACCGTTCAACGCACGCTTATTGTCGAATTGAGCGACGGGCAAGTATCGGGCTTTGGGGAGGCCACTGCCAATTCATACTATCATACCACCATTGAAGGCATGATCAGCCAGTTGGATGGGCTTCGGGCTGAAATTGAAAGTTACGACTTTCAGCAGCCGGAGCTGTTCTGGGAGGCCATGCAAGGTGCTTTCCAGGGAAATCCTTTCCCACTGGCCGCCCTCGATGAGGCAGTGCACGATTTGCATGCACGCCGTCTTGGAAAGCCCCTTCATCAGGTTTGGGGGCTGAAAGCAGAATCACTGCCGCTGTGCAATTACACCATTGGTATTGCTCCGGTGGAGGAAATGGTTGCCAAAATGAAGGAAATGCCGTGGCCGGTATATAAAATTAAACTAGGTACCGATCACGATCTGGAATTGGTGAAAATGCT
>CAYTNI010000441.1:0-2863 GCA_964439115.1 uncultured Saprospiraceae bacterium | reverse complement strand
ATGGGGTGGAAATCGCCATCGGCGTGGTGGTCCAGCAGAATTGGTTTGTAGGATGCGGTATCTTCCAGATCGAAGTCGCTTTCGAGAGATTCCTGATGAGGGAGTGGCTCCGGTGTGCTTTTGTGTGGAGGGCCTGCTTCTGTTGGTGGCAGCGCTGCCGGCGGCTGAAGCATTCGCAGGTGGGTGGAGTCGGGTACGCGGAGGTTATTGGAACGAATCAACTCAAAGACGAGGGTTTTCAAATCGTTGAGATCGCCCTTCATATCGAAGAGGAGTTTGTAGAGTATCTCTCTTTCCTGAAGACCCTCGGTAGCTGCGCCTTTGTCGGCGATAACGGGCAGATGGCGTTTTAACAGCATGGGGGCTATTCTGAGGAGCTCCTCGGGGTCCACCTGACGGTCTTCAGCAAGTACGGAAACCTGTTCTGCAATATTGCGCAGTTCGCGCACATTGCCGGGCCAACTATAGTTTTCAAGTATGCTGCGTGATTTTTCGTCCAGTGAAACAGGCTGAATGCGGTACTTTTCGGAAAAGTCCACCACAAACTTGCGGAACAGCACGAAAATATCCTCGCGGCGCTCTCTCAGTGCGGGCACTTTGATGGGCACGGTATTGAGCCGGTAGAAAAGGTCTTCGCGGAATTTCCCCTTTTTGATACGATCTTCCAGGTTGACATTGGTAGCGGCGATGATGCGGACATCAGTTTTCTGTACGGTGGAGGAGCCGACGCGTATATATTCGCCGTTTTCGAGAATGCGCAGCAGGTAGCTCTGAGTATCGAGCGGCATTTCACCAATTTCGTCCAGAAAGATGGTGCCGCCGTCGTAGGCTTCGAAGTAGCCCTTGCGCTCTCCCGTGGCACCGGTGAAGGCGCCTTTTTCATGGCCAAAAAGTTCGGAGTTGATGGTACCCTCTGGGATGGCACCACAGTTTACAGCAATAAATTTATTGTGTTTTCGGGCACTCAGGGCATGAATCACTCTGGAGAAAACCTCTTTGCCCACACCGCTTTCCCCGGAAAGCAGCACCGTGAGGTCAGTGGAGGCTACGCGAATGGCCGTACTCAACGCCCGTTCAAGCAGGGGGGATTGCCCGATGATGCCGAAGCGTTGCTTGATACTTTGCAGATTATCCATAATAGATTAAGGCATCGGCACAATTTCCCCTATAAGCGTGGCGGCGGTGGCAGACTTAACCCTGACCTGGACGTAATGGCCTGGCTGGAGACCTGACTGTTTGGGGAAAACGAGCATTTTGTTTTGGGAATTGCGGCCTTTGAACTCCGCAGAAGAACGCTTGCTATTGCCTTCTATCAGCACTTTGAAAGTCTTGCCGATATCTGCGAGGTTGTGTGCCAGCGAGATGCTGTTTTGCAATTGGATGACTTCTTCCAGGCGCCGTTTTTTTATCGCCTCCGGCACATCGTCTTTGTATTTTTTGGCGGCAGGAGTCCCCGGGCGCTCAGAATAGGCAAACATATACGACATGGCATATTTTGCCCTTCGCATCATGGAGAGGGTATCCTGGTGCTCTTCCTCGGTTTCGGTGCAGAACCCGGTGATGATGTCTGACGAAATGGCGCAATCCGGGAGGATGCGTTCGATAGCTTCAATACGGCCAAGGTACCACTCCCGATCGTAAGTTCGGTTCATCAGGTCGAGGATTCTGCTGTTGCCGGACTGGACGGGCAGGTGGATGTATTTGCAGATGTTTTCGTGGCGTGCCATGGTGTGCAGCACCTCATCGGTCATATCTTTGGGATGTGAGGTGGTGAATCGCACCCTCAAGTCGGGATGAACGCGGGCGGTCATGTCAAGTAATTCTGCGAAAGATACGACATGTCCGGTTTCAGGGTTTTCCCACTTGTAAGAGTCCACGTTTTGCCCGAGAAGGGTCACCTCCCGGTAGCCCCTTTCAAAAAGCTGCGCAGCCTCGGCGAGAATACTGAAAGTATCGCGACTGCGTTCGCGGCCGCGGGTGAAGGGCACCACGCAAAAGGAACACATATTGTCACACCCCCGCATGATGGAGATGAACGCACTTACGCCGTTGCTGTCGAGCCGCAGCGGACTGATATCCGCATAAGTTTCTTCGCGGGAGAGGAAGACGTTGATTCCCTTTTCACCTTCCTCGGCAGTGGCCACCAGCGCGGGGAGGTCGCGGTAGGCGTCAGGTCCTACAACAATGTCAACAAGTTTTTCCTCCTCTAGGAATTTCTTCTTGAGCCGTTCGGCCATACACCCCAAAACACCGACCATAACACCCGGTCGTTGTCTTTTTACAGTGTCGAACAGCCTAAGCCGTTTGCGCACCGTCTCCTCTGCTTTTTCACGGATAGAACAGGTGTTGATCAGAATCAGGTCTGATTCTTCAAGCAGCCGGGTAGGGGAGTAACCGATTTCTGAAAGCACCGAGGCCACAATTTCGCTATCGCTGAAATTCATCTGGCAGCCGTAGCTCTCTATATAAAAGCGCTTGCCCTCTTTAGCTTCATCGAGGTGATCCGGGAAGAATGCTTCCCCCTGGCGGTTTTCATCAATCTTTTTCTCAGTCCCCACCAGGGTTGGGTTGTCATCGTACATCATTGGTATGGTTGCACTTGAAGGATGATTTAATTAAGGCTACACAGGTTTGAGATGGCCGGGTATCAACTACATCTACTTAAATAGCTTTTATCAGCTTTTATATCGTAGATATAATTTCTAACACTTGAAATCACAGCCATATTTTCCCTTACCCTGTTTCTCGATATTCATTATGTTTTTGTAATCGTTACTTACGAGGGTAAAACGCGGTGCAAAGGTAGAAGGTTTTTGGGGTTGTGACAAATTGTCAGGGAAGTTTGCAGGCTTTCGAAATGACT